>DASSYY010000162.1:0-11028 GCA_035703025.1 Gemmatimonadales bacterium
TCAACCGGATCGACGATGCGCGGCGGCTTTACGAGCGGCTGCTGGCGCTCCGCAACGATGTCGGCCTCCTCGCCGAGGAGTACGACACGCGCCTGCAGCGTCAGGTCGGCAACTTCCCGCAGGCGTTCTCCCACGTCGCGCTCGTGAGCACCGCATTCAACATGCAGCGCTCCGAGCGCCGGGCCGCGCCGCGGCGCAGCGCCGAAGACTGAGGGCCGAATCCCCGGGACGCGAACGCTTCCCGACGTCGTCGCGCGGTGCGCGCTGCGCACGGCGCATGGCGCCCCTCAGTCGATCGGCTTCAGGTTGCGCACGATCTTCTCGCGCTGCGGCTCGAGGAAGGGCGCGAGCACGATCTTCTCGCCGAGCGTCGCCGGATCCTCGTCCACCGCGAAACCGGGCCCGTCGGTCGCGATCTCGAACAGCACGCCACTCGGCTCGCGGAAGTAGAGGCTCCGGAAGTAGAACCGGTCCACCTCCCCGCTGTTGGGTACGCCGAGGGTATCGAGCCGGTCCCTCCATCCGTGGTATTCGGCCTCGGTCGGGGTACGGAAAGCGACGTGGTGAACTCCGCCCGCTCCGAGCCGCGCGGGCGCCTGATCGGGCTGCTCGGCCACGTGCAGCTCGGCGTGCGGCCCGCCCTGGCCCATCTCGAAGACCTGGACCGTGTGCGCGGCGTTGTCGCCGAAGGGATAGCGGCGCACCGGCCGCAGGTTCATCACCTGGGTCAGCACCTGGACCGTCCCCCGAAGGCTCGGCACGCTCATCACGGTGGGTCCCAACCCGCGGATCTGGTGCTCGGCGGGCACCGGACTCCGGTCCCACGGCCTGGACGGGCCACCCTGACCGCCGTCATCCACCAGCGCGAGCCGCTGCCCTTCCGGATCTTCGAAGTCGAGCGTGAGCCGCCCGTCGCGCTCGAGCACCGTTCCGGTCTCGACGCCCATCGAGCCGAGCCGGGCCGCCCACCACTCGAGACTGGCGCGGCCGGTCACCCGGAGGCAGGTGCGCACGAGGCTCCGCGTGCCCCGCCGCTCGCGGGGCATCTTCCAGTCGAAGAAGGTCAGGTCCGTTCCCGGGGACCCCACCGCGTCCGCGTAGAAGAGGTGGTACGCGCTCACGTCGTCCTGGTTGACGCTCCGCTTGACCAGGCGCATGCCGAGCGTGCCCGTGTAGAACCGGTAGTTGCCGCGGATGTCGGCGGACACCGCGGTGAGATGGTGGATGCCGGTCAGGTCCATGTCCGTTCCTCCTCGAAGGCCATCCGAAATCTACCCTGCGTCGAGATGAGATCCGGTTGAGATCGCGGTGAACTCCTTCGGCTAGTGTTGCCGGCATCGACGGACCCGACCACCACCCGACCGAGGAGTTCGATATGCCCTCCAGCACCCTGCGCCGCCTGCTCGGCGGCCTGACCGTGATCAGCGCGGCACTGCTCGGCGCCTGTGGCGGCGGCAGCGATTCGCCGACCGGCCCCGGCCCCGGTCCCGGCCCGGAGCCGCTGCCCGACCCCACGCCCGTGATCCAGGGCCGCGCGCTCTTCGGCCTCACCTGCTCGAACAGCCTGGTCCAGTTCGGCAGCGGCAATCCCGGCACGCTGGCGCGGAACGTCGCCATCACCGGCATGACCGCCGGCGCCTCGATGGTGGGCATCGACTTCCGCCCGTCCGACGGCCGGCTCTACGGGGTCGGGAGCGACAGCCGGGTCTACACGATCGATACCACCACCGGCGCGGCGACCGCGGTGGGCGGCGCCTTTACCCCCGGGGTGAGCGGGGAGCACTTCGGCCTGGCATTCAGCGGCGCGCACGACCGGCTCCGGCTCTCGAGCGTCGAGGGGAACCAGAACCTGAGCCTCGACCCGCTCACGGGCGCGGTCGCTTCAGCCGACCCCGACCTGGCCTTCACCGCCGGCGATCCCAACGCGGGCGGCAATCCCGCCATCTCGGCCCTGGCGTACCGGGAGACGGGCGGCAGCTCCTCGCTCTACGCCGTCGATGCGACCGCGAACGCGCTGGTGGCGGTCGACCCGGCCACGGGCGGACTGACCACGGTGGGCGGATTCGGCTTCAACGTCTACCTCTGCTCGGGATTCGACATCGATGCGGACGGCACCGGGTACGCCTCGCTGTCCACCGACAACGGCTCCGAGCTGTACACGATCGATCTCGCGACCGGCGCCGCCACGCTGCTGGGCAACATCGGTCCTGCGGTGCACAGCCTCGCCGTGGCTCCTTGACGATCGAGCCACCCATGATGGGCGCGTAGCGGACATCGCAGGCGAGCGATCAGTGCAGGGTAGCCGGCCGGTACGAGCTCGTCGGCGTCAACGGGAGCCTGTTGCCGGTCGAGCTGGAGAGTGACGCATCGGAGGAAGGCCCGGAACTCCGGGCCTTTCTCGTCGAGGGGGAGCTCCACCTGGCGCCCGATCAGTCCTGGCGCCGCGCTGGACCAGACCTCGGGCGAGGTCGCGATGGTGTCGGCCAACGGCGGGACGAGCAGCGCGGCGGTGACCCGGCTGTGGCTGGTCAGACCTTGATGAACCCCGCGATCGCCGCATCCCGCCGCAGCGCCTCGAGCGCCGCCGCATCCGGCCGCTCGGGCACGTCCCGCTCGCAGTCCACCATGCAGAGAAAGCCGAGCGGCGCGTCGCCGCCCGCCTGAAACTGATGCCAGGTGAGCGGCGGCACGCGCACCAGGTCATTGGTCCCCGCCTCCACGATCCGGTCGCCGATCAGCACGCGCGCCCGCCCGCGCACGACCATCACCGCGTGCGCGTGATGGTGACGCTCGAGCGAGGACCACCCGCCCGGCGCGACCTCGAAGTACCGGAGCTGACAGGCGAGCCCGTCGCCCCCCTCGAACAGGACCTGCCGCGTGACCCCGGAGAAATGTGTGCCCTCGGCGTTGTAGGGGCGCACCTCGACCCCCTCCCAGCGGAACGGTGCGGTCTGGCGCACGTGGTCGGTCATCGGCGCTCCTGGGCGGCCCGGCCCACCCGGTCGACCAGTTGGCGCGTCCGCTCGAACAGGCCGTCGCCCGCCTCGTAGAGGCTCCCGCCGATCAGCAGGATGGCATCGGGTCCATAGAACTCGAGCAGCTCGCCGATGCGCTCCACCCGGATGCCGCCGGCCGGGGCGGGAAACGCGGGCCGGGCGCGCGGGTGCGGCGCGCGGAGCGCGTCGGCGAGCGCCCGGCAGGTCTCTTCGCTGTAGCTGAACCGCCCGCCGGCGTGCGGAAAGATGACCGCGTCCGCACCGAACCAGCGGAACAGCTTCCCGAACAGCGCCGGCTCCGCGGCGCGCAGCACGCCGCCGAAGGCCGGATGCGCGAGGACCGGCAGCCCGTCGGGAAGCGAGGCCATCTGGTGCAGCAACGGCAGCCCCACCACCATGGGGGAGATCAGAACCATGCCGGCGCCGGCCTCACGCGCGAAGGCGAGCTGGCGCATCACCCGGTCGGGCGTGCCCATGAGGCTCGGGACGTAGAGCGCGCGCCGCCCGGTCTCGCGCGCCGCGTCGTCCACGGCGCGGAGGCAGGCCTCGACCCGCGCCTCGAACGGGCAGAAGGAATGGTCGGCCAGGCCATGGTCGTCCTTGATCAGGTCGATCCCGGCCCGCGCGAAAGTGCCGCACAGGGAAGCGAGCTGCGCCGGCCGGAGCCCCATCGGCTTGAGCGCCGTGGCCAGCAGCGGGCGACCGGCGACGCCCGTGAGGGCGCGCAGGCCGCCGAGGCCCGCCCGCGGGCCAGGCAGCCAGTCGAAGGCCGCCTCCGGGAGGTCCACGTCGGCGAGCACGACATCGGGCTGGAGCGAGGAGTTGCCGAACAGGATGGTCAGGAGTTGCGCGGGATCGCAGGCGGTCGTAGCCAGCGGCTGCGTGAGGGTCACCAGGTATTGGTCGTCGCCGGCGGGGCGGATCTCCTCGACGCAGCCGAGGATGTGGGCGGCGACCCAGGGATCCCTCGCCGCCACGGCCCGCGGCAGCTCGACCGCCTGCTCCAGCAGCAGCGCCTCGGCCCGCGCGGCGATGTCGCCGGCCCGGGCACGAACCTCGTATGTGACGCGCAGTGAGGCGTCGTTCTCCTGGTGCACCGGCAACTCTCCGCGTGAGGTGGGCCCGGACTCCGAATAATACCGTCCGGGGCCGCGCCGTCACGCGCGGAGTTGCCGTGCCTCCCGGAACGTGTACCAGCGCATGCGCTCGAAATCGTAGAGCTGGCAGCGGCGAAAGATCATCCGCACCCGCGACCAGCGGAACCGGTACTCGTGAATGTACGCCCCGTACTGTCGCTGCAGATCTGCATAGGCGCGGGTCAGCCGGTAGAACGGAATCCGCGGATCCACGTGATGCGGCACGTGGATCATGATGTCGTGCAGCAGCAGCTCCACGGGCCGCCAGTAGCGCACGACGATGCTGCAGTACACCTGGCCGATCGAATTGCTCCACTCCGCCCGGTTGTCGAAGAACGGCACGTCCGGATGGGTGTGGTGGAGGAACACGAGCATCGCGATCCAGTAGTTGAAGACGATGAACGGCACCACCACCGCCGCGAGCACACCGACCAGCCCGCCGGCCCAGTGCCAGGCCACCGCCGAGAACGCGACTACGAAAGCCAGAGTGACGAGCTTGTTCACCCGGTAGCCCGTCCGCTCACGCGAGCGCTCGTCGGGGCGGTAGAGCACCATTCCCGGCAGCCAGACCTTGAGGATGTAGTGGAGCGCGCAGCCGTAGGGACTGCGCTCGATCCGGTAGAGCGCCCGGCGCCACCACGGGAGCGCCGCGTAGGCCTCGGGCGTGAGCGGACGCCAGATCCAGTCGATCGGTGAGTAGGAGGTGAAGCCGTGGTGCACGCGGTTGTGACCGTGGGACCAGAGCCGGTACATGTTGAGCGAGGGGAGCATGACCGCGGTCCCGAGCACTTCGGCAGTCCACTCGTTCCGGAACAGTGCGCCGTGCGCCGCGTCGTGAGCCCACAGGAACATGAACGCCACCGCGCAGCCGGCCGCGACGCCCCAGAGGAGTCGGGCCCAGGCGCTGTCGCTGGCGAAGACCCCCGCCATCGTGCCGAGGTAGGCCGCGACGTCGAATGCGAGCCAGCCGAAGGTGCGGACCGCCGAGCGCTGGTAGCACCCGGGTGAGATCGCCCGGCGCACGGTGTTGAGATTGATGCTGCGGAGGTCCTGGAACGGCGTGGGACCGGCCATGCGGTCGCGCTCCTGGCAAGAGTCGGTGGGTTGAGGATAGCCCGAGGACATGAAGAATCGGGGAGATTTTCGTGAAGGTGCCGCGGAAGCGGCGCTTGCCATCCGTCTTGGCCGCCGACAGCTTCACTGCCATGCCAATACCCAGCCGGCCCGTCCGCTCTCTCGCCGCGCTCGCCGCGGCCCTGCTCGTCGCCTTCCCCGCCCACGCTCAGAAGCCGGCCGCGCCTCCTCCAGGCTTCGACGCCTACGTGGCGAGCGTGCTCAAGGCCTTCACCGTGCCCGGCGTCGCCGTTGCCATCGTCAAGGACGGCCGGGTCGTCCTCGCCAAGGGCTACGGCGTCCGCCGGCTGGGTGATCCCACGCCGGTCGACGCCCAGACCCAGTTCGGCATCGCGTCCAACACCAAGGTCTTCACCGCCACCGCCCTGGCGATGCTGGTCGAGGAGGGCAAGGTCGAGTGGGACGCGCCGGTCATCCGCTACCTGCCCTGGTTCGCGATGCACGACCCGTTCGTCACCCGCGAGCTCACCGTCCGCGACCTGCTGGTGCACCGGAGCGGCCTCGGGCTGGGCGCCGGCGACCTGCTCTGGTGGCCGCCGTCGACGTACGACCGGAAAGAGATCGCCCGGCGGCTCCGCTACATCACGCCGGCGACGTCGTTCCGGAGCGCGTACGCGTACGACAACGTGCTCTATCTCGTCGCGGGTGAGGTCATCGAGGCGGTCTCGGGGCAGACCTGGGAGGAGTTCGTGCGGAGCCGCATCCTGGCGCGGGTCGGGATGACGCACAGCGACGTCAACCACTCGGCGGCCGGCCAGCCCGGCAACGTCGCCACCCCGCACGCCGAGGTGAACGACACCGTCCGGCCGGTGGCCCCGTTCCTGAGCGACAACACCAACCCCGCCGGCGGCATCGTCTCGGGCGCGGAGGACATGGCCAAGTGGGTCATGGTCCAGCTGGACTCGGGCCGCACGGCCGACGGCACCCGGCTGTTCACGCCGGCGAGCACGCGCCAGATCTGGCGCGAGGTGACCCCGACGCCGATCTATGACGCCCCACCCGGGCTCCCGCACCTGCAGCCCAGAATGAACGGCTACGCGCTCGGCCTCGAGACGAGGGACTACCGCGGCAGGTTCCTGCTCACCCATACCGGCGGCCTCCCGGGGTACCTCTCGCGGGTGGCCATGATCCCCGAGCTCAGGCTCGGAGTAGTGGTGCTCACCAACCAGGAATCGGGGTTCGCGTTCAACGCCATCGCCTACCGCGTCCTCGACCATTACATCGGCGTGAAGGCACCGGATTACGTGGGGATCTATCAGGCCCAGCTCGCGAAGAACCGGGCCAAGCTGTCGGACCTCGCCGCCGAGGCCGAGGCGAAGCGCGATTCGACGGCCGGACCCTCGCTGCCGCTCGACCGGTACGCGGGCACCTATCGCGACGTCTGGTACGGCGACGTCGCGATCACTCAGGAGAACGGCGGGCTGGTCATCAGGATGCTCCAGACCCCGTCGATGGTGGGCGATCTGGTCCACTGGCAGTACGACACGTTCGTCGCCCGGTGGCGGGACCGCGAGCTGCGCGCGGACGCCTACGTCACCTTCGCGCTCACGCCGGACGGGTCCGTCGAGCAGGTGAAGATGGTACCCACGTCGCCGGCGGTGGACTTCAGCTTCGACTTCCAGGATCTGCTGCTCCGTCCCGCCCCGAAGGCCGGGGGGGCCGCCGCGTCACACTGAGCGGTGGCGCAGGTCGTGGCCCCTCCCTTGCCCTACCCACCGGCCAGCCCGAGCGCGAGCCCGTGCGCCGCCGCGCCCACAAAACCCAAAGCCAGCGCAGGCAACGTCTTGCCGCCGCGGACCGGGCCTGGCTCCGATCCGCCCGCTCGCGCGCACCGCCCCGGAGGAGCTGTCCGATGCCACGATTCGCAAGGGTTCTTGCCGTTGCTCTCGCCTGCGCCCTCCCGTCCGCCGTCCGCGCACAGACCGCCGCGCCCGCCGAGCCCACGCTCGAGCGCCGCACGGTGACGGGCACGACGCCGGCGGCCGGCATCGGGGAGCCGGACCCCTGGGTCAGCTCCTACATCGGGCTGGGCGGCCGCACCGCGCGGCTCAACCTCGCGCAGCTCGACCGCGCGCTCGCGCCCTATCGCGCGACCTACTCCCGGCTCGACCCCGCCGACCGCGCCCGCATCCGGCAGGCATTCGACGATCTCATGCCCGGCCAACGGTTCACCCGGTACCAGATCAGTGAGCCCCAGGCCCGCGGGATGGTCTATCTCGCGCTCGGCCCGTCTGAGTGGCGCGGCTGCGACGGCCCGCGGCGCCGCGGCGGCCGTTCGCGGTGCGACATGGCGATCGACAGCATGAGCCGGGATGCCGCGCGCATCCACACGACGATGCTGTCGATGAGTCGCACCGGCCAGCGGCGTCCGCACGCCGAAGAGGTGGCCGCGGTGCGGGCGATGAATGAGGCGGCGAGGGTGATGGCGGTGGGGGCGACGGGCTGCGGCTGCCCGGCGGCGCGGGGCGACGCGGACATGCTGTTCGCCAGCACCCGCGACGCGATGGACGCCGTCGAGCGCTCGACGATGCCGGCGTGGATGAGCCTGGGCGATCAGCGCGTCCAGCGCATCGCGCGGCTCTCGGATGCACTGGAGCGGACCTTCCTCCGCTGCCAGGGCGGGGGCTGACGCCTGCACGGCGCCAGCCCGTTCGCAGAAGCGAACCGCATCTACCGCGGGCTGGTCGATCTCCCGCTGGAATCGGTCGCCGTGTCCGCCGGCATCCCGCCCATTCCGGTCGTGTCGCGCGTCATGTCCGGATTTCCTGGCGCGGCGCCGGTATCGCCCATCGTACCGGTCTCCGTCCCCGGGCCTCCGGTGGTACCCGGGCCCGTGTCGCGGCTCCGGTCCCGCGGCCCGCAACCGGCGAGCGCGAGCGCGACCAGGCAGGCCGCTGCTTGTGTAGTCCATCGCATGCGTGGTACCCTCTCTGGTGAAGCCATCCTGATCCTGCCATCGTGCGGCGAACGTAAGGAGCGGTACCACGGGTCGAGGTGACCGCGGTCACCGGCTCTCCCCCGCGGAGCGATCGTGACCCATCCCGTCCAGCACCTGCACCATGTCACCGCCACCGTCGACGAGGCGCAGCCCGATCTCGACTTCTGCGAACAGCTGCTTGGCCTCCGGCTGGTGAAGCGGACGGTCAACTTCGACAACCACAGCGTCTACCACTTCTACTACGGCACCGAGTCCGGCGCGCCGGGAACCATCTGGACCACGTTCCCCTACCACGGCTGGGGCGTCGCGGTCGGCACGCACGGAGCGGGGCAGGTGGTCGCGACCGCGTTCTCGGTGCCGGCGGGCGCGCTGGGCTTCTGGCGGTCGCGTCTCGAGGCGGCGGGCGTCGCGGTCGTCGAGGGCATGGCGCGGTTCGGGGAGCGCGGGCTCGCGGTGCGCGATCCTTCCGGGCTCGTGCTCGAGCTGGTCGAGGATGCCCGAGATGCCCGGGTGCCCTGGCGGGGCGGCGGCGTTTCCGTCGACGCGGCGATCCGCGGCCTCCATGACGTGACGCTGCTCCTCCATTCGCGCGGGCCGACGATCGAGCTGATGACCGACCTGCTCGGCTTCCGCGTCGTGCACGAGAGCGGCACGCGCACCCGGCTCGCCTCCGGGGCAGACGCCCCGGGCCACCTCGTGGACCTGGTGGAGGCGCCCGATGCGCCCGCGGCGCGGAACGGCCTCGGGACGGTGCACCACGTCGCCTTTGCCATCGGGAGCGCGGAGGCGCAGCTGGCGCTTCGGGCGGAACTCATCGCGCGCGGGCGGGACGTGACCGAGGTTCGCGACCGGACGTATTTCCAATCGATCTACTTCCGGGAGCCCGGCGGTGTGCTGTTCGAGGTGGCGACGACCGCACCGGGCTTCGCGGTGGACGAGCCGCTCCCGGCGCTGGGGCAGTCGCTTCGGCTGCCGCCGTGGGAGGAGACGCACCGCGCCGAGATCGAGGCCACGCTGCCCCGGCTCGACCGCTGACGGTGACCCCGCGCCGCGGTTAGCTTCGACGCACTCCATGGCATCTCCCCGGCTGGCCCGCCTCGGCGGCAACCTGACCGTCCGCGTGCTGGTGGCGATCGCGCTCGGGGCGCTGGTCGGCGCGCTCTGGCCGGCCACCGGCCGGGCGATGAAGCCGGTGGGCGACACCTTCGTGAACCTGGTGCGGATGGTCATCGCGCCGGTCATCTTCCTCACCATCGTCGGCGGCGTGGCCCACACGAGCGACCTCCGGCGGGTCGGCCGGGTGGGGCTCAAGGCCTTCGTCTACTTCGAGGTGGTGACGACGTTCGCGCTCGCCATCGGGCTGGTGGTGATGCACCTGGTGCGGCCGGGCCAGGGGATCGACGCCGCCCGGCTCGCCACCGGCGACGTCTCCGCGTTCGCCGCCCAGGGCAAGGAGCTCCGGTTCGTCGACTTCCTGACCCACATCGTGCCGTCGAGCGTGGTGGGCGCGTTCGCGCAGGGCGAGATCCTGCAGGTCGTGTTCTTCTCCATCCTCTTCGGCGTGGCGCTGGCGTCGCTCGGCCCGGCCGGCCGGCCGGTAGCCCGGATGCTCGACCGGCTGCTGCAGGTCTTCTTCCGGATCGTGGGGATCGTGATGGCGGTGGCGCCCATCGGCGCCTTCGGCGCGATGGCCTACACCATCGGCAACTTCGGCGTGGCGTCGCTGGTCACGCTGGGCCGGCTCATGGCCTGCGTGTACGTCACGATGGCGCTGTTCATCTTCGTGGTGCTCAACGGCATCGCCAGGCTCGCGGGGTTCAGCCTCCTCCACCTGCTCGCGTTCATCAAGGACGAGATCCTGATCGTCCTCGGCACCTCGTCGAGCGAGGCGGTGCTGCCCCGCATGCTGAACAAGATGGAGCGCTTCGGCTGTGCCCGGCCGGTGGTGGGACTGGTCATCCCGGCGGGCTATTCGTTCAACCTCGACGGCACCTCGATCTACCTTTCCATGGCCACGCTGTTTATCGCGCAGGCCTACGGCATCCACCTCTCCCTCGGCCAGCAGCTCGGGGTGCTCGGGGTACTCATGATCACATCGAAGGGCGCCGCCGGCGTGACGGGCTCGGGCTTCATCGTGCTCGCGAGCACCCTGTCGGCCCTCCGGGTAGTGCCGGTGGAGGGCGTGGCGCTGGTGCTCGGCGTCGACCGGTTCATGAGCGAGGCACGCTCGATCACCAACCTCATCGGCAACGCGGTGGCGACCGTGGTGATCGCCAGGAGCGAGGGCGCGTTCATGGCGGACGGTGACTCGCCGCTGGAGGCAAGGGCCGCGTGAGGTCCGCGAACCGACCGACCGCGCTTGCCCGAGTCACCGCGGCCCTCGTGTTGCTGCTTCCCACCGCGCTCGCGGCACAGGATATCGCCCCCGCCGAGTATGCCGCCCGCCGCGACTCGCTCGCGGGACGGCTCGACAGCGGCGTGGTCGTCGCGTTCGGGGCCCCCACGCCCACCGGCATCATCCACCCGCCCCAGCTCCCCGCGTTTCGCTACCTGACCGGCTTCCTGGAGCCCAATGCCGCGCTGGTGCTGGTGCTGCGCGGCGGTCGCGCGACCGGGACCATCTACACGCTGGCCCGGGATCCCCGCCGGGCGCTCTACGACGGCTTCGTCCCCGACTCGGCCACCATCGCCCGAACCACGGGACTCGGCGCGCGGTCGATCGCGGCCCTCGGGCCGGCGCTCGATTCGCTGGCCCGCGCCGGCCTGCCGTTCTATACCCTCCGTGACTTCAGCGGCGCGGATTTCGCCGACGCCGACTCGCTCA
>DASSYY010000343.1:0-6582 GCA_035703025.1 Gemmatimonadales bacterium
GGGGCGGCCTAGATTCGTCACACTCCACTTCGCCGAATGGATCATTTGGAAGGATCAGCTCGCGTGACTTTCGCGCCGGGGTACGCGTGACGGCTCGACCGGTTCAGGTATCCGTGTTCGGCAAGACCGATCTGGGGCGCACCCGCGAGCACAACGAGGACACCTTCCTCGTGGCGGACCTCAGTACCGGCAACGCGAGCCTCCATCCCGAGGTCCGCCTGCACGAGGTCGGGCCCCGCGGCTCGCTCTTCATGGTGGCCGACGGCATGGGCGGGGCAGCGGCGGGCGAGCTCGCCAGCGCGATGGCCGCCGACCTGATCTACCGACACCTCGCTACCGTCTGGGCCGCGGACGAGGACGCCTCGCCGGACCGCTTCGCCTTCAGGATGAAGGAAGCGGTCGAGCTGGCCAACCAGCAGATCTACAGCTACGCGCGGGAGCATCCCGAGGTGCGCGGGATGGGAACGACCGTCACCGCGGCCGGCGTCAACGGGGACGAGCTGTACCTGGCGCAGATCGGCGACAGCCGCGCGTACCTGGTCCGGAACGGCGAGGCGATCCAGCTCACCAAGGACCAATCGCTCATGCAGCGGCTGGTGGACGCCGGCGAGCTCACCGAGGAAGAGGCCGAACAGAGCGAGCGCCGCAACATCATCCTCCAGGCGCTCGGCCCCGACCCGCGCGTGAAGGTCGATCTCACCCATCAGACGCTGCGCCGCGGCGACACCCTGATCATCTGCTCCGACGGACTCTCGGGCCTGGTGCGGCGCGAGGAGCTTCCGGCGATCGTGGCCCGCCAGCCGGAGCTTGCGGACCTGTGCTCCGCGCTCATCGACCTCGCCAACGAGCGCGGCGGCCCCGACAACATCACCGTGGTCGCGGCCCACTTCGAGGGCGACGGATTGCCGGTGCCGGGCGACGCCGAGGACGTCGGGTACGCGGTCTATCACCTGCCCGACGGTGACCCGGCCGACGACGAGCCGCTCCCCACCCCCGCGCCGGCCGCCGCGGCCGCGGTGCCGCCGCCGACCGTGCTCGGTGGGCGCGGCCGCGCACTGCTGCTGATGGCCGCGGTGCTCTGCCTGATCGCGGCGCTGCTCGCCGTCTGGCTCTGACCGCCCCGACCGAGGCCCGGCTCGGCGCGCGGCTCGGCTGGCTGGGCGCCCTCTCGTTCGCTTCCGGCCTGCCCTACTTCTTCTTCACCGAGACGGTACCGGTCTGGCTGGCCGCGTCGGGGATGAGCCTGGCGGGCATCGGTCTGGCGAGCGGCGCCTCCCTGCCCTGGGTGCTCAAGTTCCTGTGGGCGCCGTTGGTGGATCGCCTGGGCAGCCGGCGGCTCTGGATCCGGGTCTGCCTGGGCCTGCTGGCGGCCACGACGGCGGTCCTGGCCGGCGCCGATCCGGCCCGGCATGCGGGGCAGCTCGGAGCGCTGCTGCTGCTCTACGTCACCCTCTCCGCCACCCAGGACGTCGCGATCGACGCCTACACCATCGAGACCACGCACGGCCGCGAGCTGGGTGTGGCGAACTCGGTGCGGATCGCGGCGTACCGGGGCGCGAGCTTCGTGAGCAGCGCGCTGCTGGTGTGGATCGCGGCCCGCCAGGGATGGCATGCGGCGTTCCTCGCGGGTGCGGTGCTCCTGGGCGCGCTGGCCGTCGCAACCCTGCTGCTGCCGTCGCCCCGGCGGGACACGGCCCACCCGCCGACGCTGGACGAGCCGATCCGCGCGCTCCTGCGACGGCCGGGCATCTGGGCGGTGGTGCTCTTCGCTCTCCTCTTCAAGCTCGACATCTCGGCGATGGAGCCGATGACCAAGCCGTTCTGGGTGGCGAGCGGCTTCTCCCTGGACCAGATCGCCGCGCTGACGACGGGGCGGCTGCTCGCGACTCTGGCGGGCGCCGCCCTGGGCGGCGTCATCGCCACCCGGGTGGGGATCTTCCACGCACTCTGGTCGCTGGGCCTGGTGCAGCTCTTGTCGAGCGCGGGCTATGCAGCGGCGGCCGCGGCCAACGCGGGGAAGGTGCCGATCACCGCCGCCGCGCTGTTCGAGAACTTCGCGGCCGGGCTCGGCACGGCCGCGTTTCTCGCCTTCCTCATGTCGGTGTGCGAGCGCCGCTATGCAGCCACCCAGTTCGCGACGCTGAGCGCCATTTATGCGCTGAGCCGCTGGGCGGCCGGGCTCATGTCGGGCGTGGCCGCGGAACGGCTCGGGTTCGCCGCGTACTTCTCCCTCACGTTCTTGCTGGGGCTGCCGGCGTACCTGCTGCTTCGGCGGGTGCGGTATGCGGGGATCGAGGAGTGACGGTCAGCCGAGCCCGCGGGCCATGGCGGTCGCGGCGAGGACCATGAGGATCACGAGCACCGCCTGGAGGTAGCTGGTCCGGGAGATACCGGCGGCGGCACGAAGATCCGGCGTCTGGCCTTGGGCGAGGACACGTCGCCACGCCGTCAGGGTCACGATCGGGCGCAGCTCGAGCAGGAGAATCCCGGCCAGCAGCGCCATCTTGGTCCAGAAGACGTGGTTGCCGAGATAGTAGGCGGTCGCCTTCTCGGTACCGGCGAAGAGGCGCCAGAGCCCGCTGGCGAACCACAGCACGGCCGCGACCGCCCACCAGGCGTCGGCCGTCAGCGCCCGCCGCAGGGTCACCCCATCCAGCGTCGCCCCACCGAGCAGCCGCGCCCGCGCCCAGACCGAGCCGAGCCCGATTCCGAGCGCCAGGAGATGCGTCGCCGCGAGCAGCCAGCGAAGCAGCATGGCCTCAGTCCCGGAGACGCCGCACGAGCCAGCGCCCGACGGCTTCCTGCATCAGCCGCTGGCGGTGCCAGGCGAGCAGCACGGGCGCGTCCGAGGGGAGCTCGGGCAGGAGGCGGGGGTGGCCGAACAGCACGATCAGATCGGCATCACCGGCCGCGTTGGCCAGCGCGTCCCGCGATTCGGGCCCGAAGCCCGACCGCCCCTTCCAGGCCCGCGGCTCGGCGAACGCCACCACCACCCGGGAGCCCCCCTCGTAGCGCCCGATGCGGTCCTCGCCCAGGACCTGCTGGACCCAGTCGCTCGGGCCGGGCGGATAGGGCCCACCGAGATCGTCGTCGACGACGACGAGGTCGAGCGGCCCCTGCAGCGTCGGTGCGGACCCGCGCAACATGCCCTGTGCCAGGAGTGCGTCGGCCAGGGCGTCGGCCGAGTCGAAGGGGCCGCGGGTGACGGGCGGCGTGGGACTGGTGGCCAGCGCCAGGGCGCGCTCGTAGCGGCGTAGCGCCTCGGCCAGGCGCGCCGGTGCCAGGGCACCGCTGGCGATCGCCTGCTCCAGCGCGTCGCGCACGCGGCGAGCGTCGTTCGGGTAAAGCAACAGGTCCACACCGGCCTGAACCGCCTCGACCGCCGCGTCCGACTCGCGGCGACCGACCAGTGCGCCGTCCATGATCAGCGCGTCGGTGACCACCAGCCCGTCGAACCCGAGCCGCTCGCGCAGCTCGGCCATGATCGGCCGGGAGATCGTGGCCGGCAGGCCGGAGTCGTCGAGCGCCGGATAGGCGACGTGCGCGGTCATCATCGAGGCCACGCCGCTCTCGACGGCGATGGCGAAGGGGAGCATGTCGCCGTCGCGCAGGGTCTCGGCGGGATCGGTCACGACCGGCAGCGCGATGTGCGAGTCGACGGTGGTCCGGCCGTGTCCCGGGAAGTGCTTGACGCACGCCAGCGCACCCGAGTCCTGGCAGCCCTCGATCCAGGTGCGGACGAAGCTTGCGACCTGGTTGGGGTCGTCGCCGAAGGCGCGGGTCTGCACGATGGGATTGTCGGGCAGCACGTCCAGATCGCCGACCGGCGCAAACACCCAGTTGATCCCCACGGCCCGCGCTTCCTGGGCCGTCACGGCGCCCGCCCAGCGCACCACGGCCGCGTCCTCGAGCGACGCCAGCGCCAGCGGCGGCGGGAACTCGGTCAGTCCGGCCACCTGCTGCCCCGCCCCGCGCTCGAGGTCCGCCGCGATGAGCATCGGCCGTCCGGCGCGGCGGAAGAGGTCCGAGGTGAGGCGCCGCACCGATTCGATGGTTCCGCCGAAGACGATGAAGCCGCCGACGCCGAGGTCAAGCGCGTCGGCGACGCGGGCGGCCTCGTGGCCGAAGCCACCGTCGGCGGCGGCGCGCAGCGCGGGGAGGATGAGCCGGCCGGAGTCGAGGCCGGAAGGAGCAGCAGTCATGGAGGAGTGACCGAGCCGAGGACGCGGGGGCCGCCGGCCCCCGTCGCGGCGGGAACATTGCCGGGCTGCCCGTGCAGCGTAAGATAGCCCAGCAGCGCGAAGGCGACCGCCTCCTTCGCGTCGCCCGGGAAGAACAGGTCGTCGAAACGGCGGAGCGCGTGGCCGCCTCTCGCTCCGAGCTCCCGCTCGAGCGCCGACATGAGTCCCGGGTGATGGCAGCCCCCGCCGGAAGCGACCACCTCGGTACCGGCGGGCGTCCACCGCTCGACCGCCACGGCCACGCTCCGGGCGGTAAGCTCGACCGCGGTGGCCACGCCGTCGGCGCCGGGCACGCGCGCGTGCAGCGCCGAGGCGTAGTCGTCGCCGAAGCGCTCCCGGCCGGTGCTCTTCGGGGGCGGGGCGGAGAAGTAAGGGTCGGCGAGCAGCCCGGCCAGCGCGGCCTCGTCCGGCCGGCCCTGCGCCGCGAGCCGCCCGTCCCGATCGTACGAGCGCCGGCGATCGACCTGGCGGGCGACCCCGTCGATGATCGCGACGCCGGGGCCGGTGTCGAAGGCCAGTACCCCATCCTCCTGGGACCGGCGCGGCACGTACGTCAGGTTCGCCATCCCTCCCAGGTTGAGCAGCACCCGCGGGGCGTCGGGCGAGGCGAACAGCAGCACGTCCGCCATCGGCACCAGCGGCGCGCCCTGCCCTCCGGCGGCGAGATCGCGCGCGCGGAAGTTGCTCACCACACGGACGCCGAAGCGCTCGGCCAGCACCGCCGGTTCCCCGAGCTGCCAGGTGACGGTGGGCGGCTCGTGCCAGATCGTCTGCCCGTGGAATGCGATGAAGCCGATCTCCGAGGCCGGGACCTCCGCCTGGGCCAGCACCGCCTCCACCGCCTCGGCGGCCCACTCGGCCAGCGCTACGTGCAGCCGGGCGAGCGAGGGCGCGTCGCCGCCCGCGAGCGCAGCCCGGAGCCGGGCGCGCTCGTCACCGGTATACGGTCGGGTGACGAAGGCGATGAGATCGGCGTGGGTGGGACCGTGCAGACGAACGAGCGCTGCGTCCATGCCGTCGAGCGATGTGCCCGACATCAGGCCCACGGCGAAGATCGGCCGCTCGGTCATGCGGTCCGCACCGGCGGTGGATCGCCCACGATGCTGCGAAGCCGGCCGGCGTGCTCCTGGAGCAGCCGCTCCGCCTCTTCGCGCCCGACGCCGCGCCGCGCCATGACGATGGCGGTCTTCACGCTGCCGCCGGACGCGTCGAGCACCGCCCGGGACTCGTCCCGCCCGAGACCGGTCGTCTCCATCAGGATCCGCTGGCTCCGGTCCACCAGCTTGTCGTTCCAGGCGCGCAGGTCCACCATCAGATTGCCGTAGATCTTGCCGAGCCGGATCATGGCCCCCGTGGTGAGCGTGTTGAGCACGAGCTTGGTGGCGGTGCCGCTCTTCATCCGGGTGGAGCCGGTCACGATCTCCGGGCCGACCGGGACGGTGATGCAGACGTCGCAGGTTTCGCGCAGGAGCCGCGACGGCTCCGACATCGAGACCAGAGCGGTGCGGGCGCCGAGTGTCTGGGCCCGGGACAGCGCGGCTCGCACATAGGGCGTGGTGGCGCTCGCCGCGATGCCCACGACTACGTCGGTCGGACCGACCCGGCGCGCGTCCATCTCGCCGATGCCGGCGTTGACGTCGTCCTCAGCGCCCTCGATGGACTTGATGAGCGCCGGAAGCCCGCCGGCGATGATGCCGACGACCATCTCCGGCGGCGTGCCGAAGGTCGGGGGGCATTCCGCCGCGTCGAGCACGCCGAGCCGGCCGCTCGTGCCTGCCCCGACGTAGATCAGCCGCCCGCCCGCGCGAAACGCCGTCTCGATGAGGTCGATGGCGCGCGCGATCTCCTCCCGCGCGCGCGCGACCGCGCCGGCAACCGTGGCGTCCTCGGCGCCGATGAGATCGACGATCTCGAGCGCCGAGGCGGTATCTATGGTGGAGCTGCGAGGGTTGCGCCGTTCGGTCAGACGCGGGTCGAGGTAGTCGTCAGGCACGGCTAAATTAGAGCGCGTGCGTCGCCGGGGGCAACCTCCCTGCCGTCACCCTCTCACTCGTCGAGGTCCACAGTGCACCTGGAGCGTCTGCTCGTCCCGCTCATCCTGATCGGCGTGGGGGGGTGCGCCCCTCACGCGCGGCCGGCCCCCGGCCCCGCGGCGGGGACGGCATCGGGCTGGGAGTTCGCCGGACGGGCCCGCGTAGCGGAGGGCTCGCAGGCCATGGTGGTGACGGGCAGTCCGATTGCGAGCGAAGTCGGGCGGGAGATCCTGCGCCATGGTGGCAACGCGGTGGACGCCGCGGTCGCGGTCGGCTTCGCGTTGGCCGTGGTCCACCCCGAAGCGGGC
>DASSYY010000350.1:0-5324 GCA_035703025.1 Gemmatimonadales bacterium
GGAGCGACCCGCCGCGCAGGAACGCCAGCATGCCGCCGTCGGGCGACAGCGCCGGCCGCATCTCACCCACGCTGCTGAAGGTGATCGGCACGACCGGCCCGCCCTCGGCGCGCACCGCGTAGAGGTCGCCGCCCGCCGCGCCACCGCCGGCGACGAACACCGCGTAGTCGTCCCGGCCCACCTCCATCTGCCCGCGCAGCGGTGGCAGCGACCCGCTGCAGGCGGCGAGCCCCGCCGCGAGCGCCGCGGCGCGTCTCACTTCCCCGTCCCGAGCGCCCGATCGAAGGTCCAATCGAGCCGGCGTCCCGCCGCCTCGCCCATCGCCCGCTCGAGCGCGCCCGGCGCGGCCGTCGCGTTGCGATTCTCCTCGACGTAGCGGCGGAGCCCGCCGAAGAAGGCGGAATCGCCGAGCGTTTCGTGCAGCCGCCGGAAAGCGTCCACGCCGCGCGGGAGCGCTTCGCGCGACGGCTGCTTCCTGCCTGTCTGGTCCCGGCGCGACCAGAGCCACGCCAGGTACGCCGCGGCCGCCGCCGAGGGCTGCTCGGCCTCGAGCCCCGCCTCGTCGACCGCGTTGCCGAGCCACTGTGCCGCCGTCGCTCGCGCCACCTCGCGCTCGGTGATCTCCCCCGCATGCACGCGCGCGCCGTCGTACAGCACCACTGACGCTCCCGGACGGCCGGCCGGCGCGATCGGCACGGCCACGTGCGCCAGGCCCGGATACGGCAGCGGGCCGAGCTGAGCGGCGAAGTAGTCCGCCATCTCCCCGGCGCGGCGGAACGCGCCCGAGACCGCCGCCGCCGAGTCGAGCGGCGGGGTCCAGAGCGTGACCGGCGCACACGGGTCGCCGCAGCTCGCGCGCGGGAGCGCCGTGACCGCGAACTTCCCGGCAGCCACGGCCAGCGCCTCGAGCGGGACCGGCGTGTCGAGCACGTAGTGCCACGTCGTGTGGCCGTAGGCAAGCGTGTCGACCCTGGTGAGCCGGCCGTTGGCGACGACCCGCTGCCCGGCCAGCGCCTGCACGTGCCATGCGACCGTCACCCGGTCGCCGCTCCCCTCGGGCGACGGCAGCCAGAGCGACGCCCGTCCGCCTGCCGTCTCCCCGGCGAGCGCGCGCGCGCCCGTCCGGTCGGGCCCCACGAGGAGCCCACCGCGCGGGACGCCGTGGTACCGCACGCGGGTCGAGAGCGAGTCGCCCGCGCCCTTCTCGTGCGGCACGACGATCTCGTCGCCGGGACGGCCGTACACCGTGCGCGAGATCCGGGTGTTGGGCTTGCCGTCCATCAGCACGCGCACGACGCGGAGCACCGAGTCGAGCTTGAGGCCGACCGGACGCTCCGACTGGAGGCGCCACCCGGTCTGCACCTCGCCGACGATGTGCGACCCCGTGTCGCTGTCGACCAGGACGATGTCGTAGCTGGTGGGCTGATGCGGCGGCGGCGTGCTGTCGGCCTGGGCGGCGAGCGGCGCGGCCGCGGCGACCCGCGCCGCGAGCGCGCCGAGCGCGGCCGGACCGCACCGCCCGGGACGGGTCACTTGCCGAGCCGGGCGCGGTAGAAGTCGAGGATCCGGTCCCAGGCCCTGGCCGGCTGGGGGCCGTCGGAGCCCTCGCGGCCGGGCTTGAGGAAGCCGTGGCCGGTGCCCGGATAGACCTCGTGGGTGAACGTCTTCCCCGCCGACTGCATCCGGGCCACCACGTCGGGCAGCGACGCGTCGATCCGCGCGTCGTTCTCGCCGTAGATGCCGAGCACGGGCGCCTGGATCCGGCGGATCGCGGCGGAGTCGGGCGGCGGGCCGTAGCAGACGACGGCGGCCCGGAGGTTCGGGTTGTTGGTGGCATAGCGGAAGCTCTGCCCCCCGCCCCAGCAGAAACCGATCGTGCCCACGTGGTCCTTGAGCACCGCGGGGAGGGCGTTGACGTACGCGTAGGTGGCGTCGAGGTCCGCGGTGATCCGCTCGGGCTCGAGCTCGCCGATGAGCTTCCGGCCCGAGTCGGGGTCGGCGGGGCTCACGCCGTGCTTGCTGGAAAGGAGGTCGGGCACGATCGCGACGAAGCCCTCCTTGGCGAGGCGGTCCACCACGGTGGGCTCCCAGTCGGTGAGCCCGAAGATCTCGTGGATCACGATCACGGCCGGCGCCTTGGTCTTGCGCTCGGGATAGGCGACATAGGCGCGGATGACGTCCTTCCCGCGCGGGATCTTGACCCACTCGCCGTGGGTGGTGACGGCGTCCCTGGCGACGGTGCCGCGGCCGGAGCCGCGGGCCATCCAGGCGCCGCCTGCGCCAAGCGCGAGGGCGAGACCGAAGACGGCGGCATAGGTGGCGGCGCCGCGGGCGCGGCGAGGAAGATCGGTCATGATGTCCTCAGGGCTTGGCCGTGCCGGCGGCCGGCAGGGCGCGGAACTCGACCCGGTTTTCGAGCAGGAGCGGAATCGCGACCCGGCCGCGCTTGGTGTCGACGCCGATGTCGGCGGGCGACGGCAGCCCGGTCGCCACCGGCGTCACGGTCCCGTTGGCGAACACGAACAGGCTCGAGTCGGCCCAGCTGGTGACGAGGAGGCTGTTGTCGCCGAGCAGCTCGACGCCGTCGAGCTGGCCCTTGGTGGTGCCGAGGGCCTCGGTGGTCTTGCTGCCCGGCTTCCAGGCGCGAATGACGTTGCCGGCGAAGGGCACCACGATGAACCGCGACTGCCCGGCGTCCCAGGCGATGCCGTTCGGGCCGCTGAGGCTGTCGGAGTCGAGCGCGACGCTCACGCTCCGGTTGGGCGCGATGCGATAGATCCGGTCGGGGCCGGTGTGCTCGATGCCCTTGGCACTGCCCTCGAAGCCGGTGTCGGTCACGTACAGGCCGTCGGGGCCGACGGCGACGTCGTTGAGGAACTTGGCGCCCTTGACCGCGATGCTCGCGACCGGCGCGCCGGTCCGGCGGTTGAAGCCGCGGAGGTTGGTGATGTCGGCCACCCAGAGCGTGTCGCCCTGCAGGGCCAGTCCCTTGGGCCCGTCGAGGGTCACGCCGTGGGTGCCGCTCACGATCCACTTGAGCGAATCGACGGTGCCGTCGCCCTTGAGCCGCGAGAGGTAGCCGTTGCCGTCCTTGGCCACCGGCGTGCCGTTGATGTTGGACACGTACCAGACGTCGAGCTCGCCGTCGTACTTGATGGACTCGGGGGCCTCGAAGCCTTCGATCTTGCTGGGACCGCTGGCGGCGACGGCAGCGGCCGAATCAGGGGCTGCAGGGGCCGAGTCGGCGGCGGGCACCGCGCGCTCGCCGCGGCCGCAGGCGGCGGTGAACGTCAGGGCCGTGATGGCGAGCGTCCAGGGGGATCGGGTCATGCTCGTGCTCCTCGATTGTGATCGCTTCGTCGTGCCGGACATCGTTGACGGCAAGATAGCGTCGGCCCCACACAGAGGGCACCGAGCCCTCCCGGACCCCAGCCACCACCACGACGTGACGCCCGTCATGGCCGCAACTCCTCTCCGAGGCGCATCTTGGGCGCAGTTCCTTACTACAGCGGCAGTTGGCCGCGCTCGTGACGGAGGCGCACCATGGCCACATCGATGCTGCAGCGATGCGCCCTCGGCGTGGGCCTCTGCGCGGCCGCCGCCTGCCGCGGAGAGGAGGTCGCCCCACCCGTGCCCACCGCGACCGGCATCTGGGTGGATACCCTGCCCCCGGTGCCGACCTCCTATCTCGACGTGCCCGTGCGCTACGACCTGGGCCCGGCGATGCGGTGGCTCGAGCGCGAGGTGCCCACGACGCTCGGCGATCTCGAGGAGCGCCAGGCCGTGCCGGGCAAGAAGCGCCTGCACTACGCCTACGCCGTGCGCCGCTCGCCCTTCCGGCTCCAGGTCGACGGGCGCACCGCCGTGCTCCAGGCGGAGGTTCGCTACCGCGTCCGCGCCTGGTACAACCCGCCGGTGCTGCCCGAGATCAGCGCCTCGTGCGACGATGACGAGACCCCGCCCCGCGCGCGGCTCACCGTCGCCACCACGGTGCAGCTCACCAGCGGCTGGACACTCCGGCCGCGCACCCGGGCCGTCGTGGCGCCGCTGTCGAACCCCGAGCGCGATCGCTGCAAGGTCACCTTCCTCAGGGTGGACATCACCGACAAGGTGATGGGCGCGGCGCAGACGGCCCTGCAGCACCGGCTCACCAGCCTCGACGCCCGGATCGCGGCATTCGACCTGCCCGACGAGTCCCGCCGGCTGTGGGGCGTGCTCGGCTCGCCGCTCAAGCTGACCGACAGCCTCTGGCTGGTGATCAATCCGTCCACCATCCGGCTGGGCATGCTGCGCATGCAGGGCGACACGCTCATCTCCACGGTGGGCCTCTCGGCCAATCCCCGGATCGTCGGGGGCCCGCGCCCCGACGTCAGGCCCACGCCGATGCCCGCGCCGCAGGACTCGACCTCGCGGCCGCCGGTGATGCACCTGCTGACCGAGGGCCGGCTGCCCTACGACGTGGCGAGCAGCATTCTCACGAAGGAGCTGCGCGGGACCATCATCCGGGTCGCGCGCCAGCGGCTGGTGCTCGACAGCCTCCACCTCATCGGCGTGGGCGACGGCCGCGTGGCCGTAGGCCTCGCGGTGCACGGCTCGGCGCGGGGTGTCCTCTACGCGGTGGGCCACCCGGCGTACGACACGACGACGGCAGAGCTGTACATGCCGGACCTGGAGTACGACGTGCGGACTCGCGACCTCATGACCGGCACGCTCGCCTGGCTCGCGGGCGGGCCGGTGGAGGAGTTCCTTCGGACCAAGGTGCGCATCAAGCTCGCCCCGACCCTGGCCGACGGGCAGGAGCTGCTCGAGCGGAACCTGAACCGCGACCTGGCCGAGGGCGTGCACCTCCGGATGGATGTGCGGTCGGGCCGGGTGCTGAGCGTGCGAGGAGCACCGTCCGCGCTGCTGGTGCGCGCAGTGGCGTCGGGACAGGGGGAGCTGGTGCTGGATCTCCGGCCTGAGGAGCTGGTGGGACACGAGAGCTTGGGGGCTGGGGTGCGAAGCGGGTCCGGGGCGGCGGCTCGGGCGCCCTGAGGTGGCATGGGTCATCCTGTCCGGCAGTCACTCCGTCAGGCAGTCGTCCCGTCCGTTCGCGAGTCATCCTGAGCGAAGCGAAGGAGCCATGACCGGAATCATGGCTCCTTCGCCTCGCTCAGGATGACTCAGGAAGGTGCCAGCGACCTCCTGTGCCCGCCGCTAGCTACCAGACCTGGCCGCTCCCAGTCCCGCCCGCCCCGCTCGCCACCACCCCGGTCCCAGCGCCGGTGCCGACGGCCTCCGAAGTCCCCGCAACAGACCCCGCTCCCTTCACCGACCCAGGCATC
>DASSYY010000367.1:0-3276 GCA_035703025.1 Gemmatimonadales bacterium
CGATCGTGTATGCGCTGCTCTTCGGACTCGTGACCGGCACGCTCACGGGCCTGCTGCTCGGCGGGCTGCGTACGGCAACCGCCCTGCGACTGGCCGTCGCGCCGGCGGGGATGAGTCTCGCGACCCAGCTCATGATCTCGCTGGGGGCGGGCATCTACGAGGAGCTGCTGTTCCGGGTGCTGCTGGTGGGAGCCCTCGCCTGGACGGCGCGCCGGCTGTTCGGCTGGGGTCCCGGCGCCGCCGGCCTCTTGGCCACGGTGCTGGGGGCCCTCGTATTCTCCGCCTTCCACTACGTCGGTCCCTACGGCGACCGGCTGGAGCTCGGCTCGTTCACCTTTCGGGCGATCGCAGGTGTCCTGTTCAGCGGATTGTATCTGCTGCGGGGATTCGGGATCACCGCCTGGACGCACGCGCTCTACGACGTCTTCCTGTCATTGATCGCGGGCTAGGGCGAAGCACTGCCCGGCCCGGGCGCCCTCCGCGTCTTGACGCGGATGACGGAGTCCAGCACCTGCCGGAACACCGGCATCGGCTGCGCGCCGGTGAGCAGCCCGCCCTCGATGTAGAAGCTCGGCGTGCTGGCGGCGCCGGATCGCTCCGCCCCCTGTGCCTCTTGGCGGACCGTCTCGCGGGTGGCGTCCGACTGGACGCACGCGAGGAGCGCGGGGCGCGAGATCCTGGCCGAATCCGCCAGGGTGAGGAAGAAGGCCGCCGGCTGCTTGAGTGGCGCCCAGAGCTCCTGGTGCCGGTAGAGGAGGTCGTGGACGCGCCAGAAGGCGTCCTGTTGGGCCGCGCACACGGCCACTTCCGCCGCGGCGAGAGCGTTGTCGTGGATGCTGGTCAGCGGGAAGTTGATGAAGGCCCAGCGCACCTTGCCGGTCGCGATGTAGAGCGAATCGATCTGCGGGAACGTGGTCAGCGCGAAGGTGCGACAGTAGGGGCACTGGAAGTCCGACATCTCGTACACCGTCACCGGCGCCGAGGCAGAGCCGCGGACGCGTCCGGCGAGTGGGTTGCTGGCGCTGTCGGGCTTGGCCTGGGCGGCCAGAGGCGTCGGGCCGAGGAGGGCCAGGAGGAATGCCGACGCGAAGACGGCGCTGAGCCGCGCGAGTGACGCTCGAGCGTCACTCGCAGTACCCACCCGATCCTTCGCTCCGCTCAGGATGACACGGCTGACCAGCCTACGCATTCCGCCTCTCCTCGCTCGCGTGTCTCGCCATCCGGCCGTTCGTTCCCCCGCCCGCCACCGGCACCACTGCGCTAGTACCTCGTTTGGCGGCGTGCATTGCGGCTCGACAGGAACAGCGTGTCCCCGGCCACCGGCGTGTTCCAGTACCACTCGGCGTTCGGATCTCCCGCGTCCCAGCTCCGGGCGTAGATCCACCAGCGCCCCGGCGCGAGCGTCAGACGGGCCCAGCCCTCCGAGCCGGTCGTGTCCGTCACCGCCTCCCGGCCGCTCTGCCGGGCCAGCCCCTGCACGAGGCTGTCATAGCCCTGGTAGGTGCTATCTTCCCACTGGCGCATCCGACGGCGCAGACTGTCGCTGCGCTCGACGAATTCGCGCCGTGCCTGATCGAGGCGCACGCGCGCCTGCTCGGCCCGCGCTTCGGTGGCGCGGAGCGAGTCCGCGAGCCGCAGCGAGTCCGCCCCGGCTTTCGATTCCGCCACGGAGTCACGCAGCTTGGTGAGCCGGAGCGTCACCGCCGAATACGCGGTGAACGGGCCGCGAAACGCCGCGAAGAGGCTGTCGAGCGGTGCGGGGTCGGGCCGCGGAGTGCCGGCGCGCGCCTCGAGCTGCTTGAGCACGCTGTCGCGATCGTACGGCAGCGCCACGACGCCGACACCGGTCACGGGCGTCTCGACCGAGTCGGGCCCGGGAATCGAGACGCGCACCGCGATCTCGCGGGGCCGCTCGCAAGCCGCGAGGCCGAGCAGCAGGGCCGCGGAGCGCCAGACGCGTGCACGAGGGCTTCGAAGGAGCAGGCGTGAGGGAAACACGACGCAAAGCTACCGCCCTCCTGGCGGGGCTACAACTGATGGCCGCCGTCGCGTGGGCGCAGAGTCCCGCGGTCGAACGACTCTTCCCGGCGCAGCCCGTGGGCCTCGTCAACGACTTCGCGTCGCTGATCGACCCCGGAACGCGCACCGAGATGGAGGACCTGCTGACCCGCCTCCGGAGCGCCACCGGCGCGGAGGTGGCGGTGGTGACGCTGCCCACGATCGGCGATCACGACGAGGGCGAAGTCGCGCTCGCGATCGGCCGGAAGTGGGGGGTCGGAGCCCGGGCCGCGATCGGGGACGAGCGGCGGAACGCCGGTCTGGTGCTGCTGCTCGTGCCGCGGATCAATCACGAGCCCGGGACAGGTCACGTGCGCATCGAGGTGGGGCAGGGGCTCGAAGGCATCGTCACCGACGGCGCCAGCGGCCAGATCCGGCGCGACGTCATGGGACCCCTGCTGGCGCAGGAGCAGTACGGGCCGGCGCTCCAGGCTGGAGCTCGAGCGCTGACGGGGCTCATCGCGCGCGGTTTCGGCGTGACCGACTCGACCCTCGCACTGGCGCCGCCGCCGGCCGCCGTCCGGGGGCCGAGCTCACAGTTCGTCTCGCTGCTGCCGCTGCTGCTCTTCATCCTGTTCGTGATGCTCGCGAATCGGGGCGGTCGCCGGCGGCGGGTATATTGGGGAGGCGGTCCCTGGATCGGCGGCGGGGGATTCGGGGGTGGGGGCGGATTCGGGGGTGGCGGCGGCGGGTTCGGTGGGTTCGGCGGCGGTGGTGGCTTCAGCGGCGGTGGATCGGGAGGACGTTTCTGATGCACGAGACGGTCGATCGGGTAGTGACGCCGTTCCTCGCCGCGGCCGATGCGGCGCTGGGCGCCGGATACAGCGCGGTGCTCTACGGCTCCGCCGCCCGCGGCGACTATCTCGCCGGCCGCTCGAACATCAACCTCCTGCTGGTGCTGGATGATCCGTCGCCGGGGAGGCTTCGCGCGCTCGCGCCGGCCTTCGCGGCCTGGCGGAAGAACTCGTCCGAGCCGCCGCTGCTCATCAGCCGGGCCGAGTGGGCCCGGGCCACGGACGTGTTCCCGATCGAGATCACGGACATGCGGGCCGGCTACCGCGTGCTTCGCGGCGCCGACCCCCTCGATGCCGCCCTCGTTCAGCCTGCCGACCTGCGCCAGGCGATGGAGCGCGAGCTCCGGGGCAAGCTCCTCCGGCTGCGCCAGGGTTACGCCGCCGCGGCCGGCGACGAGAAGCTGCTGGGCCACCTGGCCGCCGG
>DASSYY010000404.1:0-2482 GCA_035703025.1 Gemmatimonadales bacterium
ACGTCGGGCGCGCGGGGCGCCGGCTCGAAGGGCTGGGCGGCCGGCTCTTGGCCGAGCGCAACCGCATCCTCATCGTGCTGGGCCGGCAGTGGTGGGAAGCGCTGCTGGCCACCGTCGGCCGCTGGGCCTTCGACTACGCGACCCTCCTGGCAGCGCTGGCCGCCGTCGGCTCGACACCCCGCCCCGGGCTCGTGTTGCTCGCCTTCTGCGCCGCCCAGGTGCTCGCTCAGATCCCGATCACGCCCGGCGGCCTGGGATTCGTGGAAGCGGGTCTGACGGCAACGGTCGCCCTCGCCGGCGTCGGGGCCGGCGACGCCGTCCTCGCCACCTTCGCCTATCGCCTGTTCTCCTATTGGCTGCCATTGCCGCTGGGCCTGGTCGGCGTCGCGCTGCAGCGTCGCTACGCCTGATCCCTGGCGGTCGTCGGCTGTGGCTGAGATAGTGGACCCATGCTGGGCTCGACCTTACGGTTCGCGGGTGGAGTGGGTGCTGCGGCGCTGCGCCCCGTCGCCGGGCGCGTCACCGACCTGAGCCTCGCGGGCCTGGACGCGGTTTTGTCATCCAGACTCGCACGGGAGGGCGTGGACCGCGTCATCGGCAGCACCCTGGTGGAGCAGACGGCGACGCGGGTGCTGGAGGGCCCGGAGCTCGAGCGCGTCGTCGAGCAGGCGCTGGAGAGCCCGGCGATGGAGCGGGTGGTCGGGCGCGTCATCGAGAGCCGGCTGCTCGACGAGGCGGTGGACCGGCTGCTGGAGAGCGAGGAACTGTGGGTGCTGGTCGAGGAGATCGCCCGCAGCCCGGCTGTGACCGACGCGATCACCCAGCAGAGCGTCGGCTTCGCCGATCAGGTCGCCGGCGGCGTGCGCACGCGTTCGCGCACCGCGGACGACTGGCTGGAGAGGGTCGTCCGTCGTGCGCTACGCCGCGCGCCGCGCCCCAATGGCGGCAGCGGTGAGTCCCCCGCAGCGCCGTGAGCCACGCGCCGTGGCGGCGCGGGTGCACGAGCCCGTCGCGCCCCCCGTCCCGATCCCCACGTACGTCGGCCTGGTCACCCGCGCGATCGCGTTCACGCTCGATGCCGCGCTGATCAACCTGGTGGCGATCGTCGTTGCGGTGGCCGCGGGCCTGATGCTGTCCATCCTCTCGATCCCCGACAGTCTCGTCCCGGTGTTCGCCGCCGTCGGGGGCGCGTTGTGGGTCGTCTGGGCGGTCGCCTACTTCGCGACCTTCTGGTCGACCACCGGCCAGACGCCCGCCAACCGCCTCCTGCGGATCAAGGTCGTGAGCGCGCGCGATGGCGGCGTCCCACGCTCGCGCCAGTGCCTCGTCCGCTTCGTGGGGCTGACCCTGGCCGCCATCCCGTTGGGCGCCGGCTTCCTTCCGATCCTCGTCGATGACCGCCGCCGCGGTCTGCAGGACATGCTCGCCCGCACCGTCGTGGTCAGCGCGGATTGAGCCTGAGGCGCGCTCAACCCCCGAGGATGCGGGCCTTCTCGGCTTCGAACTCCTGGTCGGTCAGGACGCCCTGCGCCTTGAGGTCGGCGAGGTCCTTGAGCTGCTCGACGCGGTCCTCGCCGCCAGCGGCGGCGGGCGCCGGTGGGGGCGGCGCCGCGTACTGCTGCGGTTGAGGGGGAGGGGCGTCCTGTTGGGCCCAGCGCTGGTCCTGGCGCCGGGCGACGCGGCCGGAGACGGCGGTGGCGGTACCGGCGACGACTGCCGTTCGGGCCATCCCGCGAAGTAGTCCTGGCATGTGCTTGGCTCCTTTCGGTTAGGACGCCGCTTCGAGGGCGTCGAGGGCTGCGATGACGTCCGGCACCGGGATCCGCTGGCTCGCCAGCAGCTGTCCACCGTTGCGGCGCACGGCGGCGGCGAAAGGCGCGGCCCAGCGGTTCTCGTAGACGATGATGACGGCCGCCTCACCCGGCTCCAGCACTTCTCCCGCGCTCGCGATGTCTTCCTCGCCGAGCAGTCCGGACGACGCTCCTTCGAAGACCGTGAAGTCCCCGACGTGCTTGTCGTCGAGCCCGCGGGCTTCGAAGCCGGAGACCGTCCCGTCGTCGTCCTTGGCCACGAACATGGCGTCCAGCACACGGACGATGCCGCGGTCGACCAGGTCCAGCAGGATCGGAGCGGCCTCGCCGGTCATGGGTGAGCCGGCCGGATAGCCGATGACCAGGATGTCTACGGGGCCGACTTCTTCTTCGGTGTGCGCTTCCATCGTGTCTCCGTTCGTCGTGGCCTACCGTAGGTAACCGCGCGCCCGGCTGCGGGGCCTCATCCATTAAGGGTGGGATTCCCCATTTACGAGGCCGGACCGGTGCTCTCCATGGGCGGAAGGCGGTCCCGCGGATGCGACTCGTACCAGCGGGCATAGCGATCCGTGAGCGGCGCCGCGGACATGCCGTGGGCAAGCACGGAGAGGCCGATGGTGATGTAGGCCGTCAGGAGGATCGTCTCGGTATGGGGCAGGTGGGCTTCCTCG
>DASSYY010000413.1:0-14815 GCA_035703025.1 Gemmatimonadales bacterium
TGCCCCGGGCGAGCCGCTCGGGCACCGGAACGTAGTGCTGTTCGCTGCCGCCCTCGTATACCCACAGATCCTTGGCCTTCACGAACCCCGCCCGTTCGAGCAGCGTCACGTAGTAGCGCGGGTTGTGCGGCATCATGAGCGTGGGCGGGGTCTCGAACCCGTCGACCAGGAGGCCGCACTCGTCGTTGACGGAGAACGAGGCGGGGCCCCGGAGCACGTCGTGCCCCCGGGCGCGGCACCACTCCGCGGCCGCGCTCAGGAGCGCGTCGGCCACCGCCTGGTCATCGGCCGACTCGAAGAAGCCGAAGAAGCCGACCCGGTCGCCGTGGGTCTCGTTGTGCAGACGGTTGCTGATGGCGGCGATGCGGCCGACGACCTCGCCGGATCGCTCGGCCAGGAAGTACTCGGCCTCGGCGTGCTCGAAGAAGGGGTTCTTCTCGCGGGAGAGCAGCAACTCCACGTCCCGACGCAACGGCGGGACCCAGAGAGGGTCCCGCGCGTGGAGTCGGTAGGGCAGGTCGACGAATTGCTTGAGCGCTCGTCGGTCGCGCGCCGCGCGGACGCGCACCACCTCGGTCAGATGACCTCCAGGTCCCGCCCGATGCGCGCGAACTGCTCGAGCGCGAAGTCGATCTGCTCGAAGGTGTGCGTCGCCATGAGGCTGGTGCGGAGACGGCACTGGGACGGCTGCACCGCCGGCGGCGCGACCGGGTTGGTGAACACCCCGGCATCGAACAGGCGGCGCCACATCAGGAACGTCTTCTCCAGCGGGCCGATCAGCACCGGCACGATCGGCGTCTCGGTCGGACCGATCTCGAAGCCGAGGCTCCGGAATCCCGCCTGCAGGCGGCGGGTGTTGGCCCAGAGGCGGTCGCGCCGCTCGGGCTCGTCCTGCAGCACCTGCAGCGCGGCGAGCACGCCGGCGGTGTTGGCCGGCGGCAGCGAGGCGGTGAAGATCAAGGGCCGGCAGTGGTGCTTGAGGTAGTGGATCACGCTCTCGGTGGCGGCCACGAAGCCGCCGATCGAGGCCAGCGACTTGGAGAAGGTGCCGGCGATGATGTCCACTTCGTCGGTCATTCCGAAGTGCGCCGCCGTTCCGTCGCCATTGGGGCCGAGGACGCCGAGCGCGTGCGCGTCGTCGAGCGCCAGCGCCGAGCCGTACTTCCGGGCCACCCGGACCAGTCCCGGCACGTCGGCGATATTGCCCTCCATCGAGTAGACGCCGTCTACCACGATCATCGAGCCCTTGCCCGACCCGTTCCGGTCCATACGGCGCTCGAGCGCGGCCAGATCGCCGTGGTTGAAGCGCTCGGTCTCACCATAGGACATCTTGGCGCCGTCCACGATGGAGGCGTGGTCGAGCTTGTCCAGATACACCACCTCGCCCCGGCCCACGAGCCCGGAGATGAGGCCCAGGTTGGCGGAGTAGCCGGTGGAGAAGACCAGGCAGGCTTCCTTGCCCAGGAACTCGGCCAGAGCACGCTCGAGCTGCTCATGCAGGTCCAGAGTGCCGTTCAGAAACCGGCTGCCGGTACAGCCCGAGCCGTACCGGCTGAGCGCCCGGCTGGCGGCCTCGAGGACCTTCGGGTGGTGGGTCAGCCCGAGGTAGTTATTGGACCCCAGCATGATCCGCTTCTGTCCGTCGATGACGACGACGGTGTCCTCCGATTCGGAAATCGGATTGAAGTACGGATAGAGGCCAATAGCCTGCAACTCACGCGCTTTGGTGAATTGGCGGCACTTGTCGAAGAGCGCGACCTGTTGAAGCTCTTGAGTATCCACGGCGCCTCAGCCAGAAGTGGAGGTGAGGAGGGGGCCTCACATCGCTTTGCGACAGAATGGCTTAAACTAGTCAACGGCGTTGGGTGACACAAGTTGCAGGGACGGGGGATAACCGACCGCCGCACCGGTGAATCTCGGTCCGACCCGCAAGGGCCACGCCGCCCTGAAAACGGGCCTAGAATGGCCCGAACCGGGGATCCGCGGCGGCCATGGCGACCCGGCGGATCTGCTTGACTTGGCGTGGGATCTGGCCGAGGTTTCAGATCAGCGATATGGATCAGCACATCGAGCCGTCCACCCGGCGTTCGTTCCTCCGGACCTGTGCCTTGGCGGGCATCGGCCTGCTGGGGGCGAACGGGCTCCTGGATGCCCAGCTGCCGGCCGGGCTGGCCCCGGGCTCGGCCGGTCCGGGCGACCCCGAGGTGCCGAACGAGCAGGTCGCCAAGATCCTCAAGGACCTCTTCGGCGACCGTCCCATCGGCACGGGACATATCTCGCTCGACATGCCGCTCGTGGCCGAGGACGGCCGGATCGTGCCGGTCATCATCGAGAGCGACCTGCCGATGACCGCCGACCACTACGTCAAGGCCGTCCACCTCATCGTTGACCACAACCCCGACCCCCACCTCGCGGCGTATCACCTCACGCCGGCGCTGGGGTCGGTCGCGCTCCAGACCCGCATCAAGATGAAGCGCACCACCTGGGTCCGGGCGATCCTCGAGACCTCGACCGGCGAGGTGTGGGCGGCCTATGCGCACGTCAGCGTCTCGCTGAACGGGTGCGGCTGATGACCATCGGCGATGCCCGGATCCGCATCCCCGACCGGATCACCCGCGGCGATCTGATCATCGTGAACGCCATCGTGGTGCACCCGATGGACACCGGGTTCTTCCGCACCGCAGAGGGCCAGCCGATCCCCGCGTATTTCATCAAGGATGTCGTGGTGACGTACGGGGAGGAGCAGGTGGCCCGGTTCGAGTGGACCTCCGGGGTGAGCAAGGACCCGATCGTGAGCTTCACGCTCAGGGCGGACAAGGAGGCGCCGCTCTCGATGGTCTGGACCGATACGAAGGGCGGCGTCTACCGGCAATCGGTCAAGATCGCGTTCGCCGCCGCCTGACCCTCTTCTCCCGCGGCCCTGCGGGCGAGTCCCACGTTCGGGCCCGTCTCTCGTGATTCCTCTCGCCACGCTCGCCACACTGTCCATCGCCACGACCGTGCTGCCGGCTCGCGATTCGGTGCCGCCGTTCGTCGCGCGGCGGATCGCAGACGGCGTCTACGTGGTGCCGGGCGACACCGGCCGCGGCTCGGAGGGACGGCCGAACGCAGGGTTCATCGTGACCCGCGAAGGCGTCGTCGTCGTCGACGCCCTCGCGAGCCCGCGTCAGGGCGAGGCCCTGCTGCGGACGATCCGCTCGGTGACGAAGCAGCCCGTGCGGTGGCTCGTGCTCACCCATCACCACCCCGACCATCATTTCGGCGCCATCGTGTTCCGCCGAGCGGGTGCCAAGGTCATCGCCCATCCCGACACCCGCGTGCTCGCGGGCGAGGCCGGGCCCGACGCGCTGGTGGCCGACTGGGTCCGGGTCGTGGGGCTCGACGCCATGCACGGGTTCGAGTTCGCCAACGTGCCCGATCGGCCGGTCACTACGGCCGACACCCTCCGGATGGGCGGGCGGACGATCGTGATCGTTCATCCCGGCGCGGGTCACTCCGCAGGGGATCTCATGGTCTGGTTGCCGAAGGAGCGGGTGCTGTTCGCCGGCGACGTGCTGATCGAGGACGGCGTGACGATGGTCGTGGACGGCAGCGCGCGGGCCCTGCTCGGGAGCCTGGCACGGATCGACAGCCTGCGGCCGGCGGTGGCCGTCCCCGGGCATGGCGCCATGCCGCCGCATCCCGAGGCCCTCGTGGCCCGGACCCGGCGGTACATCACCGGCCTCGAGGCCGACATGCGCGCGGCGGTGGAGAAGGGCGTGCCGATGCAGCGGGCCCTGGCCTCGCTGCCGCCCCCGGACGAGAACCGGCCGGTGTCGCTCAATTCGCGCCGGCGCCGGAACGCGGCGCGGGTGTACGTCGCGGAGGAGCGCGCCTACATGGGGCTGGAGGACTCGCTCCCGTGAGGCGGCTCGGCCGGGCGCTCCGGGCGGTCGCAATCGCGGGACTGGTCGCGAACGGCGCCGGCTGCGCCGGGCACGGCACGGCCGGATCCGCCCCGGTCCCACCGTCCGTCGCGACCGAGGCGCGCGAGCGCGGGTCGACCGACGCCGGGGCGACCCCGAGCCTGGTCACCACCGAGGAGCTGGCCCGTTGGCAGGCCGAAGGGCCGGTCGTCGTGATCGACGTCCGGACCGACGTGTTTACGTATCTCAAGGGCCATCTGCCGGGCGCGGAGTACCTCAACACCGAGACCCTGCGCGCGAGCGAGGGCGGCATCCCGACCCGGCTGCTGTCGGCGGGGGCCTACCGCGAGCTGTTCTCGCGCCTGGGGATCGATCCCGACCGGCCGGTGGTCATCTACAGTGCGGGCGAGTCGCGGAACATCGACGCGACCTTTCTGGCGTGGCTGCTCGCCGGCTCCGGTCACCCGAAGGTGTTCGTGCTCGACGGCGGGTTCTCCAAGTGGCAGCTGGAGCAGCGCGCGGTGGTGCAGCCGTATCCGCGCATTCCGGTCACCAGGTTTCCCGAGCGGCCTTTCCACCCGGAGGCGGTGGCGCTCGAGCAGGTGCAGGCGGCGATGCGCGAGGGCGCGCTGCTGGTGGACGCCCGGGCGCCCGACCAGTACGCCGGCACGGCCGGCGCGCAGATGCGCCACGGCCACATACCCGGGGCCATCAGCCACTACTGGCAGGAGGATCTCACGCAGGAGGGGTTCGGCCATGTGTGGAAGCCCGTGGCCGAGCTGCGGCGAGCCTACGAGGCGCAGGGAATCACGCCCGACAAGGACATCATCACGTACTGCAACAGCGCCACTGAGGCAAGCCACGTCTACTTCACGCTGCGCTATCTGCTCCGCTATCCGCGGGTCCGGATCTACGTCGGCTCCTGGACCGAGTGGGCCGAGAACGAACGCCTGCCGGTGACGACCGGCCCACAGCCCTGACTCAACGCATCGCGATCCCGCTCCGGAGCTGGCCCGGCCGCCAGATCCGCCCGCCCCGCATCACCAGCTCCACCGAATCCAGATGGTCGATGTCTTCCAGCGGGTCCTTGCTGAGCAGGACCAGGTCGGCGTAGCGGCCGGCCTCGATGGTGCCGACCTGACGTCCCGCCTCGCCGCCGATGGCCCGCGCGGCGTCACGGGTCGCGGCCAGGAGCGCCGCGGTCGGTGAGAGGGCGATCGAATCCACCAGCAGCCCCAGCTCGCCGAAGAGCGACGCCCGCTCGCTGACGGGACCGTAGGCGACGTGGTCGCTGCCGGCGCTGATGCGCACCCCGCGGCGAACCGCCTCGCGCGCGATCTCGACGCCGAACTGGGCCGCGGCGCGCACGTAGTCTTCCTGCAGCGACGGCACGTGTTTCCGGCGGGCGTCGAACGACACGACGCTGTGCCGCGTCGCATCGAGGGTCGGCTCGAACATGGTGCCGCGCGCGGCCATCGAGTCGAGGGTGGCGAGGATGCGCGGGTCGTGCGCCGAGACTGCCGTGGCCACCTTGGCGGTGACAGCCTGCAGGTCGCCGTCGTTCACGAGGGTGTCGCGCTCTTCGGCGGTGAACAGCTCACCGGCCAGGCCGGCGGCGTGCACCACCCCGTCCATCCCGGCCGCGCTTTCGTCCGCCACGTTGGCCGGCTGAAGCCAGGCGTGTCCCCACACCGGCATGCCGGCCCGGTGCGCCGCCTCGGTGAGCAGGCGGACGGACACGCTGTCGAGCTGGGCGTAGAGCTTGAGGCCCATCGCCCCGGCCCTGCGAGCCGCCGCGACGACGGCCTCGGGGTCCTCGCCCCGGTTGTACTGGATCGGGGTCCACCCCAGCCACTGCATCGTGAGGGCGGGGGCCTGCCGGTAGATGACCCCGCGATCGGTCTGCACCGGACGGATGCCGTTGAAGAAGAAGCGGCGACCCGCCACCAGCTGCATCGCATAGACGCGGGGTGCGGCCTCGAAGCCGGACACCCGCGAGAGCAGGGCCGCGGGGCTGTTTCCCATGTCCCGCACCGTCGTCACGCCCTGCGCCAGCAGATCCCGGAGGTCGAGTCCCAGATCCTCGGTGGCGCTCCCACCGGTGAGGAACAGCAGGTGCACGTGGCTGTCGATCAGGCCGGGGATGAGATACTGGCCGTTGGCCTCGATGATCCGGGCACCATGGGGCACGGCGCACTCGGCGGCGGCGCCGGCGCAGAGGATTCGGTCGCCCCGGACCACCGTGACCGCGTTGGCGACCGGCGCGCGGCCGGTGCCGTCCCACAGGGTAGCGCCGACGATGGCGATCGATGGACTGACGGGCGGCGGGGGGACCAGCTTGTCCGGGGGCGCGCCACAGGCGGCGGCCACCAGGCCGACCAGCGGGAGGAACGCGTGGAACGCGAGACGCTTCATGGGCAGCCTGCTCCATCTTGTCTCGAGCAACCGACGCCGACCTGGGCGCCGCGAACTGCCCGACCAGGATCCAAGATGCGAACGGACGGGGTGGTATCGCGGTGATTCAGAAGGAGTAGTACGGCGTGACCCCGGCCACCAGCCGGGATGCGGCAAACGCCGTGCCGACCGCTCCAAACCGGCACCCGGCGTGGTTGCGGCGATGCCGTCGGCTCCCTAGTCTTACCTCCGTGCCCACCTCCCAGATCCATCGTCCGCGGCGCCGGCGACGTACCGACGCCCTCCGCCGGCTCGTGCGCGAGCACCAGCTCGAGGCGGGGGATTTCATCCAGCCGCTGTTCGTCGTCCACGGCGCGAAGGTCGAGCGGGAGATCGCCTCGATGCCCGGCGTCTGCCACCTCTCGGTCGACGAATCGCTCGACCGGGAAGTCGACCGGATCCGCGCCCTCGGCATCCCGGGGGTCATCCTGTTCGGCCTCCCCGCCGCCAAGGACGAGATCGGATCGGAGAACTTCGCCGAGGACGGCATCGTCCAGCAGGCGCTCCGGCGGCTGCGTGCCCGGCACCCGGACCTGCTGCTCCTGACCGACGTCTGCTGCTGCGAGTACACCAGCCACGGGCACTGCGGGGTGCTCCGAGGCGCCAGCGTGGACAACGACGCCACCCTCGACATTCTCGGCCGCGTCGCGGTGACGCACGCGGCGGCCGGGGCGGACATCGTGGCGCCGAGCGGCATGATGGACGGCATGGTGGCCGCCATCCGCGGCGCGCTCGACGGCGTAGGCCGCACCGACACGGGCATTCTGAGTTATGCGGTGAAGTACGCCAGCGCCTACTACGGCCCGTTCCGCGAGGCCGCCGAGAGCGCCCCGACCTTCGGCGACCGGCGCGAGTACCAGATGGACTTCGCCAACGTGCGGGAGGCGCTGCTCGAGGCGGCCCTCGACGAGGCGGAGGGCGCCGACATGCTGATGGTGAAGCCGGCGCTGGCCTACCTCGACGTCGTGCGCGCGGTCCGGGAGCGGACCTCTCTGCCGCTGGTGGCGTACAACGTGAGCGGGGAGTACTCCATGGTGAAGGCGGCCGCGCGGCTCGGCTGGATCGACGAGCGGCGGGTGGTGCTCGAGTCGCTCACCGGCATGCGCCGCGCCGGGGCCGACGCGATCATCTCGTACCACGCGAAGGACGCCGCCGGATGGCTGGCGGAGGACGCACGGGGATGACCGATCTGAAGGCGGCGGCGCAGCTCACGCAGGTCTCCGAGCGACTGTTCGCCGCGGCCCAGCGGGTGCTGCCCGGGGGCGTGAACAGCCCGGTGCGCGCGTTCCGGAGCGTCGGCGGGACGCCCCGCTTCATTGCGCGGGGCCAGGGCGCGTGGCTCGAGGACGTGGACGGCAACCGGCTGCTCGATCTGGTGCTGTCGTGGGGGCCGCTGATCCTGGGGCACGCCCACCCCGAGGTCCTCGCGGCGGTGGTGGAGGCCGCGGGGCGGGGCACGACCTACGGCGCGCCGACCGAGCTCGAAGTCCGCCTGGCCGAGCGGGTGGTGGCCACGTTCCCGTCGCTGGAGATGGTTCGCTTCGTGAGCAGCGGCACCGAGGCCGCGATGAGCGCGGTGCGGCTCGCGCGCGCGGCGACCGGCCGCTCGGCGATCGTCAAGTTCGACGGCTGCTACCATGGCCACGCCGATCCGCTCCTGGCCTCGGCTGGTTCGGGCGTCGCGACGCTGGGACTTCCGGACTCACCCGGCGTGACGCGCGCCACGGTGGCCGACACCCTCATCGCGCCCTTCAACGACCTCGCCGCTGTGGAAGCGCTGTTCGCGGCTCGCGGGCCGGACATCGCTGCCGTCCTGGTCGAGCCCGTGGCGGGCAATATGGGCGTGGTCCCGCCGGTGCCGGGCTTCCTCGAGGGCCTCCGGGCGGTGACGCGGCAGGCAGGCGCGCTGCTCGTGTTCGACGAGGTCATGACCGGCTGGCGCGTGCACCCGGTGGGTGCCCAGGTGCTCTACGGCATCCAGCCCGACCTCACGATCCTCGGCAAGGTCGTCGGGGGCGGCTTACCCGCGGCCGCCTACGGCGGCCCGCGCTCGCTGCTCGAGCAGATTGCCCCGGCCGGGCCCGTGTACCAGGCGGGCACCCTCTCGGGCAACCCGCTCGCCATGGCGGCCGGACTCGCCACGCTCGACGTGCTCTCGCGCCCGGGGACCTGGGAGCGGGCCGAACGGTGGGCGGCGCGCGCGGCTGCGGCGATCGAGGGGGCGGCCGTGGCGGCGGGCGTGCCGGTTACGGTCCAGCGCGTGGGCACGATGCTGACCCCGTTCTTCACCGACGCGCCCGTGCGCGACTACGCCGGCGCCAAGCGCACCGACAAGGCTGCGTACAACGCCTTCTTCCACGCGATGCTCGAGGGTGGCGTCTACCTCCCGCCGTCCGCGTTCGAGGCGTCGTTCACCTCCGCCGCGCATGGGGACGCGGAGCTCGCCGCCCTGGAGACGGCGCTGGCCGCCGCATGGCCGCGATAGCAATCGTCGGCGGAGGCGTCGCCGGCCTGACGGCGGCGTACCGCCTGAAGCAGCGCGGGGCGCGGGTCGTGGTGTACGAGGCGGGCGATCGGGTCGGCGGCGCTGTCCGGACGGTCCGATCCGACGGCTACCTCGCGGAGCTCGGTCCCAACTCCATCGCCGCGCCGGCCCCGGCGCTGCGCGCGCTGATCGCCGAGCTGGGGCTGGAGCCGAGCATCGCGCCGGTCTCACCGGCGGCCAAGAAGCGCTACGTGGTCCGGAAGAACCGCCTTCTCCCGCTCCCGATGTCGCCGCAGGCCTTCCTCACCACCCGCCTGCTCTCCAACGGGGCCAAGCTCGCCGTGTTCGGCGAGCCGCTGGTCGAGGCCGGCGACTCCGCGGTCGAGGAGAGCATCGCCACCTTCGTCCGCCGCCGGTTCAATCAGGAGATCGTGGATTACGTCGCCAACCCGTTCGTCGGCGGCGTCTACGCCGGCGACCCGGAGCAGCTCTCGGTGCGCCACGCGCTGCCGAAGCTGTACGGCCTCGAGCGCGCCCACGGCTCGGTCATCAAGGCCTTCGGCAGCATGATGCGCGCGCGCAAGCGGGACGCGGCCGCGGCGGCCGGCGCCATGGGCGGCGGCATGATCTCGTTCCAGCACGGGCTGCAGGAGCTGACCGACGCCCTCTCCCGCGAGCTTCACGCCGAGATCCGGCTGCGGGCGCCGGTCACGCAGGTCCGGGCGGGCGCCAAGGGGTGGACGGTCGGCGCGGCCTACCAGACGGCGGAGCTGTACGATGGGGTGGTCTTCGCCGCGCCGGCGCACTGCGTCGACGAGATCGAGCTGGACTTCCCCATGGGCGATCGCATCGGCACCCTCGCCAGCATCAACTACCCGCCGGTGTCGGTCGTGGTGCTCGGCTTCCGCCGCGAGGACGTGACCCACCCGCTGGACGGGTTCGGGTTCCTGGTGCCGGAAGTCGAACGGCGGCACGTGCTCGGCGTGATCTTCTCCTCGACGCTCTTTCCGGGCCGGGCGCCGGACGACCACGTGACGCTCACCGCGTTCGTGGGGGGCGTCCGGAACCCCGACCTCGCCAATGCGGATCAGCCGACCATCATCGCGCGGGTGATGGACGACCTGCGCGCGCTGCTCGGCGCCACGGGCGAGCCGACTTTCCGGATTCTGCACCTCTGGCCCAAGGCCATTCCCCAGTACGACCTGACCTACGGCCGGTTCAAGGACATCATGGACGAGGCCGAACGGCGGAACCCCGGTCTGGCGCTGGCCGGCGCCTACCGCGAGGGCGTGTCCCTGGGCGAGGCGATCGCCTCCGGCGAGGAGGCGGCGGCACGCCTGGCCACCCCGTCGGCCGCGGCCGGCTCAGGGGCCCGGTGAGCGCGCCGCTCCGCATCGGCACCCGGGCGAGTGCCCTCGCGCTCTGGCAGACCGAGCACGTGCGCGCGCGGCTCCATGCCGCCGGGCACGAGACGGTGCGGGTCGAGATCCGCACGACCGGCGACATGGTGCAGCAGGTGCCGCTCTCGCAGATCGGGAGCCGGGCGCTCTTCACCCGGCAGATCGACGACGCCATGCTGGAGGGCCGGATCGATCTCGCCGTGCACTCGCTCAAGGACCTGCCCACCCGACTGCCGGACGGGATCGCGCTCGCGGCCGTCGGCGAGCGCGAGGACCCGAGCGACGCGCTGGTGGGGCGCGGCCCGATCCGATGGGACGACCTCCCCCAGGGCGCGATGCTCGCCACCAGCAGCCTGCGGCGGCGGGCGCAGCTGCTCCACCTGAGGCCCGATCTCCGGATCCGCGACATCCGCGGCAACGTGGACACCCGGCTGGCCAAGCTCGACGCCAGCACCGAGTGGTCCGCCATCCTGCTCGCGACCGCCGGGCTCGTCCGGCTGGGCTTCGGCGATCGCATCGGGCAGCGGCTGCCCCCGGAGCTGATGCTGCCCGCACCAGGCCAGGGCGCCCTCGCGGTGACCGCGCGCGCCGGCGACCGCGCCGCGGCGGAGGCAGCCGGGGCGGTTCACCACCCGGCGACCGCGCTGGCCGTCGCGGCGGAACGCGCCTTCCTCCGGACGCTCGAGGGCGGGTGCCAGGTCCCGGTCGCGGCGCATGCGGAGCCCGACGCGCAGGGCCGGCTGCGGCTGCACGGCCGGGTCGTGTCGCTCGGAGGAGAACGCGGGGTGGAAGGGATCGAGACCAGCGCTGCGGCGAACCCAGAGGAAGCGGACGCTCTCGGCGTCGCCCTCGCCGACCGCCTGCTGGACGACGGGGCGGCCTCGATTCTCGCGGAGGTCCGCGCCGGGGCGGCGCCCGTCGTCCCCGAGCCCTGATGCCGACCACGGTCCTCGTCACGGCGTCCGCGGGCACCTTTCCGGGCCTGGCCGAGGCGCTGCGGACGATTCCGGTGGAGGTGGAGGAAGTGCCGCTGATGACCTTCGCCCCTCCGCTGGATTGGGGACCCGTTGACGCGGCAGCCCGCAACCTCGGCCGCTACGCGGCGGTGGCGTTCACCTCGCCGCGGGCGGCGCGGACCTTCGCCGAGCGGGTGACCGAGTTGGGCGGGCCGAGGGCCGCCCCCCCGGTCTGGGCTGCCGGCGCCGGGACGGCGCAAGCCCTGGGCGACGTGCTCGGACCAGTCCGTCGGCCGGAGGAGCGTGCGGTGGGCGAGCTGGGCGCCGCGGCAGCGCTCGCCGCCGCCTTGCTGGCGGCCGGCTCGGGCGGACCGGTGCTCTTCCCCTGCGGCGACATCCGCCGGGACGAGCTGCCGGCCCGGCTGCGCGACGGCGGCATCACGGTGGACGAGGTCGTCTGCTACCGGTCGGTCCTCGCGGGCGAGGGCGAGGCCCGCGGCGCCGCGCAGCGGGCGCAGATCGTCATTGTGGCGAGCCCGAGCGTGGCCGACCTGCTCGCCCGGGCCTGTCCACTCGGGGTCCGGCCGGCCCTGCTGGCCGTAGGCCCTACGACGGCCGCGGGCGCGCGCGAGGCCGGCTGGCCGCCCGCGGGCGTGGCCGTGCGCCCCACGACCGAGGCGCTCGTGGCCGGAGTTCGCGCGCTCATGCAGGCACGCTGATGCGCGTAGCCCGCCGCTCCCTTGCCGACATCCGCGCCGGAGACCCATGAACGATCTCTTCCTTCGCGCCTGCCGGCGCGAGCCCGTGGAGCGGCCGCCGGTGTGGATGATGCGCCAGGCGGGCCGGTACCTGCCCGAGTATCGCGCGGTACGCGAGCGCGCCGATTTCCTCACGATGGTGGGCACGCCCGAGCTGGCGGTCGAGGTCACCCTGCAGCCGGTGGACCTGCTCGGGGTGGACGCGGCGATCATCTTCAGCGACATCCTCGTCATCCCGCAGGCCATGGGCATGGGCCTCTCAGTGGACGAGGGGATCGGCCCGCGGTTCCACCAGCCCCTCCGGGCGCCGGCCGATTTCGATCGGCTCCGCGATCCCGCGCCCGAGCACGACCTGGGCTACGTGCTCGACGCGCTCCGCCTGGCGCGGCGCGAGCTGGCGGGGCGGGTGCCGCTGATCGGGTTCGCGGGCGCGCCGTGGACTCTCATGAGCTACATGGTGGAAGGCCAGGGCTCGAAGTCCTTCACCCACGCCAAGCGGCTGCTGGTGCAGGAGCCCGCCCGTGCCCACGCCCTTCTCGCGCGCCTGGCGCAGGCGGTCGGCGCCTTCCTCGTGGCCCAGGTACAGGCCGGCGCGCAGGCGGTGCAGCTGTTCGACTCGTGGGCCAGCGCGCTGGGGCCGCGCGACTTCCGGGAGTTCGCGCTGCCGTACCTCGCGGAGTCGGTGCGGATCGCGCGCGGAGCGGGGGTCCCGGTGATCGCCTTCGCGCCGGGTGCGGGATGGGCATTGGAGGAGATCGCGGCCGCCACGGAAGCGGACGTGATCGGGATCGATTGGCAGACCGACGCCGCCGACGCGCGGCGCCGGCTCGGCACCCGGCCGGCCGCCCTGCAGGGCAACCTCGATCCGTGCTGGCTCTATGCGCCGCCGGCGACGATTCGGGCTCGCACGCACGAGATGCTGGCGGCATTCGGAGGCAGGGGACACATCGCCAATCTCGGCCACGGCATCAATCCCGATGTGCCGGTCGCCAACGCGCAGGCCTTCATCGACGCGGTGAAGGCTTGGCGCGCGCCGTGAGCGCCCCCTTATGAGCGGCCCCGCCATCCGGGACGAGGTGGCGGCGCTGATGGAGCGCCTCCACGACGAGACGACCGCATTCTTCACCGGGCTCGACCGCGGCGGGCGCTTCCGCGAGGACCGCTGGGACCGGCCGGGCGGTGGCGGCGGCGTCGCCCGCGTGCTGTCGGAGGGTGTGACCTTCGAGAAGGCCGGCATCAACCGGTCGGCGGTCTCGGGCGTGCTGCCTGCCGGGGCGGCGCAGCGGCTGGGGGCGCGGGTCTCGGGCACGGAAGAGCTGCACTTCTACGCCACCGGCGTGAGCCTCGTGATCCATCCCCGGAGCCCGATGGTCCCGACGGTGCATCTCAACGTCCGGTACTTCGACCTCACCAGCGTGGCCGGCGACACGCTCGACGTCTGGCTCGGCGGTGGAACCGACCTCACGCCCACCTACCCGTTTCCCGAAGACGCGGTCCACTTCCATCGTTCGCTCGCCGCGATCTGCGGGCGGCACCACCCATCGTTCTACCCCCGCTTCAAGAGCTGGTGCGACCACTATTTCGTCAACACCCACCGGGGCGACGAGCGGCGTGGCATCGGCGGGGTGTTCTTCGACAACCTGCGCGAGGGCGACAGCGGGCTCGCCCTGGAGCAGCTCGTGGCGTTTCAGCAGGCCGTCGGGTCGTCGCTGCCCGAGGCCTATGGGCCGATCGTCGAGCGCCGGCGTGATCTTCCCTTCGGCGAGCGCGAGCGGCGGCTGCAGCTCGCACGGCGCGGGCGGTACGTCGAGTTCAACCTGGTGCACGACCGCGGGACGCTGTTCGGGCTCCAGACCCATGCCCGGATCGAGAGCGTGCTGATGAGCCTGCCGCCGCTCGCGGCGTGGGAGTATGCACCGGTGTATGAACCGGGCTCGTTCGAGGCGGCGCTGATGGCGATGCTGGAGCCGCGGGATTGGGCGGCTGGCTCAGGGTGACGACGGGTGGGGATGCCCCGGGATCGCTCGATCGCGGTACGGATACCAGTACGACTTCCGCTCCATGACGTAGTCCAGATGTACGTGCTTGGGCTCGCGGAACGCATCGAGCCCCTCCTCGCCCAGCTCGCGGCCGATCCCGCTCCACCGCATCCCGCCGAACGGTCCCGCATCGTTGTCCGTCAATGGATCGTTGATCCAGAACGTGCCGGCCTTGATCTCCTGCATGGCGCGCATGGCGGTCTCGAGGTCCCTGGTGTAGATCGAGGCACCGAGCCCGTAGCGGCTGTCGTTGGCCATGGCGATCGCCTCGCCGGCGTCGCGGGCCACGGTGAGCGACAGTACCGGGCCGAAGATCTCCTCGGTCGTCGGCAGCGAGCCGTGCCGCACGTTGGTCAGGATGGCCGGCTCGAGAAAGTGACCGCGGAGCCCGCCGGGCTGCGCCCGGCAGCCGCCGAGCAGAAGCCGCGCGCCCTCCCGCACCGCCTGCGCGATCTGCCGCTCCACGGTTTCCAGCGCCTCGGCCGAGATGAGCGGCCCCACGTCGACGCCGGGGTCCATCGGGTCGCCGAGGCGGAGCGTCCGGACGTAGGCCTCGAGCCGGCGGGTGAATTCCTCCGCAATGGGCTCCACCAGGTAGACCCGCTTGGGCGACGTGCACACCTGGCCCGCGTTGAGCAGGCGCGCCCAGGCGACCCCCGGGACCGCGACGTCGAGATCCGCGTCCTCGAACACGATGAACGGATCCACGCTGCCGAGCTCGAGGTTGACCTTTTTCAGATCCTGGCCCGCCTGGGCGGCGATCCGCCGCCCGGCCGCCACCGAGCCCGTGAACGCGACCAGGTCGACCCTAGGATGGC
>DASSYY010000015.1:0-14439 GCA_035703025.1 Gemmatimonadales bacterium
CCGGGAGGAACTTGAGCGCCAGCGCCCGCTCGAGCCGCAGGTCCCGGGCCTGATAGACCACCCCCATTCCGCCGCTGCCGAGCCGGCGGACGATCTGGTAGTGGCCCAGGATCTCCATCCCGGGGCGTACGGGCTCGGACGGGACCGGCTCGAGCAGTGCGGCCACCGAGCCATCGAGCGGACTGGCGCCCTCGCTGGCGGCCAGCAGCTCGACGATCTCGCGCCGGATCTCCGGCCTCCCCGCGCACGCGCGATCGAGGAAGCCGTCGCGCTCCGACGAGTCCCGGTCGAGCGCCGCCGCCAGCAGCTCCTGCAGCTCGTCCCAGCGCGCCGAGGTCATCGGCCGAGCTCCCGGGTGAGCCAGGCCCGGGCCAGGGCCCACTCCCGCTTCACCGTGGCGGGAGAGATCCCGATGACATCCGCGGTCTCCTCCACCGACATGCCGGCGAAGAAGCGCCACTCCACGATGCGGGCCGCCCGGTCGCTCTCCTTGGCGAGGCGTTCCAGCGCCTCGTCGAGCGCCAGAAGTTCCTCCGCGCGGTCGTCGGCGAGAATGAGCACTTCGTCGAGCGGCACGCGCTGTCGCCCGCTGCCCCGCTTCCCGGCCTTGCGCGCCACCGCGTAGTCGACGAGCACCCGACGCATCACGCCGGCGGCGGCGGCCAGAAAGTGGGCGCGATCCCGCCACTCGATCCGGTCGAGCCGACTGAGCTTGAGGTAGGCCTCGTGAACGAGACCGGTCGTATCCAGCGTGTGATCGCTGCGCTCGCCCCGAAGCTGGCGGTGGGCGATCCGGCGCAGCTCGTCGTAGACGATCGGCACCAGCCGCTCCAGCTCGGCTGTGCCGGGTGCTGACGCCGCTCGCCGGCGACCATTCTCTCCCGCTTCCGTCATTCAGGGGCTCCGTTCGGTCGACAGCCATACTACCGAAGGGGGCGATCAGGAGCAAACCGCCGGCCGGGGATGAGCCGGTTTGGCGGCTTTTCCGGCCTTCTGGTGCAAGGGGATCTCTGATCGCGCCCCTCCCCACGCAGTGTGCGCACCCACGAGGAGACTTGCATGACGACACAGATCGAGCCGCGTTCCGTCCAGCCGGTCAGGAATGCCGGGGTTCCGGTAGTGCCGAAGGCACTGCCGCTCACGGACGAGATGCTGCTTCGCTTCCAGGAGCGAGCCCCGGGCTACGACGCGCAGAATCGGTTCTTCACCGAAGACTTCGAGGAGCTCCGGGCCTCGGGGTATCTGCTGATGGCCGTCCCCCGGGAGCTCGGCGGGCGGGGGATGACGATGGCGGAAGTCTGCCGCGAGCAGCGGCGGCTGGGATACTACGCCCCCGCCGATGCCCTGGCGGTGAACATGCACCTGTACTGGACGGGTCTCGCGGCCGATCTCTGGCGGGCGGGCGACCGGTCGCTCGAATGGCTGCTGCGCGCGGCGGTGAGCGGCGCCGTCTTCGCCGCCGGGCATGCCGAGTCCGGCAACGACATTCCCGTGCTGCTCTCGACGACCCGGGCCGAGCGGGTGGAGGGCGGCTATCGCTTCTACGGCCGCAAGCACTTCGGCAGCCTCACGCCGGTCTGGACCCACCTGGGCATCCACGGCATGGACAGCAGCGATCCGGCGCATCCGATGATCGTGCACGGATTCCTGCCTCGCGACGGCGAAGGCTTCAAGGTGGTGGAGACCTGGGACGTGCTCGGCATGCGGGCGACCCGGAGCGACGACACCGTGCTCGACGGCGCGTTCGTGCCCGACCGGTACATCACCCGGCGCGTGCCCGCCGGCGCGGCGGGGGTGGATGCGTTCGTCCTGGGTGTGTTCGCGTGGGCGCTGCTCGGCTTCGGCAACGTCTACTTCGGGATGGCCCGGCGTGCCCTGGACCTGACGCTGGAGACGGTGAAGCAGAAGAAGTCCATCGGCCTCTCGCGCCCGATGGCATACCACGCCGAAGTCCAGCACGCCGTGGCCGAGATGGTGCTCGACCTGGAGGCCATCGGCCCCCACCTGGAGCAGGTCGCGGAGGAGTGGTCCGCCGGCGTGGATCACGGGCCGGCCTGGGTGGTCAAGATCGTGGCCGCGAAGTACCACGCAGTCGAGGGATCCTGGCGGGTGGTGGATCACGCGCTCGAGCTGGCCGGCGGGTTCGGGATCTTCCGCCAGGGGCCGTTCGAGCGGTTGTTCCGCGACGCCCGCCTGGGGCGGATCCATCCCGCCAACTCGATGCTCACGCACGAGCTGGCGGCCAAGCTGACGCTGGGCATCAATCCCGATGAGGCCCCGAGGTGGGGATGATGTCGGTGACAGTCGCCGGCGCCGTGCCTAATCGCGTTTCACCTCTCTGTTCCTTCGCCGAAGGAGTGGTCATGCCGACCCGCTTCCTGCTCGTGGCCGTGCTCGCCCTCGCCGGGTGCCGAAGCTACGATACCGCCACCGCACCCAATGGATCGGCCGCGGGCACGCCGCACTACAAAGCCGGCCAGGCGCCGCGCAACTCGCTGCCGCTTCAGGAGCTGGCGCAAGCCAAGGCAGCCGCGGCCCGGTATCACGACGTCCGGAAGGCGATCGCCGATGGCTACCACGATACCGGCATCGTGCTCCCGAACATGGGACGGCATTTCCTGAAGGACGAGCTGTTGGACACGAAGTTCGAGGCCGACCACCCCGAGCTGCTGGTCTATACGACCGACTCGACGAACCTCCTGGCCCTGGAGTACGCCCAGCCGCTGTCCGATACGCCCCCCGAGGGGTTCCAGGGCGACGCGGACGAGTGGGTGCCGTTCGGGGGGGTGTTCTGGACGCTGCACGCGTGGGTGTGGAAGGACAATCCGGACGGCCTCTTCAATCCGACCAACAGTCGAGTGCCGTGAAGTAGATCGCCGCCCGCTGGCGGGCGAGAGCCAGGGCAGGGCTCGGCTTCGTCGAACGCTCAGGCAGCCGTCGAAGCCGGCCCGATGTCCACCGCGATCGCACGCCACCGGCCTTGCCGAAACCGGAGAAAGCTCAGGCTGAACCGGGTGACGTGCCCCGCCAGGATGGCCAGCCAGATGTGGATCGGCTGCAGGGTATGGGTCTGCTGGATCACGAAGCAGATGCCGAGCGGCAGGAGGATCTGTGACACGATCGAGATGTAGAGCGGGCTCTTGGTGTCGCCGGTGCCCTGCAGGCCGCCGGTGTAGGTCAGCGCCGCCGAGATGAAGAGACCGGAGACGCTGAGGACCCGCAGCAGCTCGGCGCCGATGGGGACCACGGCCGGGTCCTGAATCCCGAAGATGGCGAGGAGGTGGCGGGGGATCAGGAAGAACAGGAGCCCGACGCAGGCCGCGCCGGCCACGCCGATCCGCGCCGCGATGTGCACGGCGGCGGCCGTCCGGTCCGGCCGCCCTGCGCCGAGATTCTGCCCCGCGACCGCCGCGGCGGCACCCATGAGGCCGATGGAGGTCCAGGTGATGAACGAGAAGAGCTGGTTGTAGGACACTGCATACGCGGCCTGCGCGGGCGCGCTCTGCGCCAGCGAGCCCACGAAGGCCAGCAGGAACACCCCGCCGATGTTCATCGCGATTCCCTGAAAGCCCGCCGGCAGACCGAACCGGAACAGCTCCCGGATGATCGCCCAGTCGGGCCCGAAGCCATGGCCGCGCGGGAACCGCACCACCCAGCCGCCGCGCCAGAGCTTGACGATCGCGTAGGTCGCGACCAGCCCCGAGGCGAGCGCGGTCCCCATCGCCGCCCCCGCCGTCCCGTACGAGGGGATCGGGCCCAGGCCGCGAATCAGGATCACGTTGAGGACGATGTTGAGGGCCGTCATGACGAAGCCCAGGATCATCGGTGTGCGCGCGTCGCCCGCCGACCGGAGCGCGCCCGCCACCATGAAATAGATCAGCATCCCGCTGCTGGTCATGAACATGATGCGGAGGAACGGCAGCGCCTGCGCCTGCACCGCGGGTGCCGCATTGACCAGGTCGAGCAGCGACGGCGCCAGGAAGTATCCCGCCGGCGCCATGATCAGCACCGCGATCCCGACGGCGGTGATGCATGCCTGATAGACGGTGCGGTTGACCTTCTCGGCGTCGCCGGCGCCCGCGAACCGAGAGACCAGGACGCTCATGCCGATGAACACCGACGTGATGAAGATGAAGACCGCGATGAAGACCTGATTGGACACGCCGATCGCGGCGTTGCCGGTGAAGCCGATGATGTGCCCCACCAGGACCTGGTCCACCAGGCTCTGCATGCCGCCGATGATGTTGACCAGCATGGTGGGCCAGGCCAGCCGCCACACCGCCCGCGCGAGCGGTCCTTCGACGATGGAACGGTCGTAGCGGGGAGCCACCTTGGGCGGGGATTCGGCAGCCGGCGGCGGGCTGGTTCTGGCGGGTACGGCGGTGTCCGTCATGTCAGCCCGCAATCTAGCATGGGAGAAAATAGCCTCCGGTCACGACGCGCAGGGTGAGCGGTCGCTCCACATCGTCCCGGGCGCCTCGGGGTGGCCATGACGCGGGCGCGGCAACGCCCTCGCCCGACGGGTCCTCGTCCGAGGTCGTGGCTTCCGTGCTGGATACCGTCGCCACAGGCCTTACGAATCCCTGGTCGCTCGCGTTTCTCCCCGGCCGGGACATGCGGGTCACCGAGAAGTACGGCGGTCGCGGGACAGCGAGCTGCTCGGCGTAGCGCTCGACCCGCGGTACTTCTGCGCGTCAGCCAGCCGGCGACCGCCGGTCGCGCCCGAACGGATCTCCCGCGATCGCTTCGGTGTGGAGTGCGCAGAGCCAGCGGCCGTCGCGCCGGACCCAGGTCGACGCATCCGCGGCGTCGAACGCCACGGGCTTGCCGTCCACGGTCAGCTCCTCGTGGACCTGGTAGGCTACGATGGCGACATCCGGGCCCAGCAGGCGCACCTGCGCGCCCGGCTTGATCTCGAACCGGTGAATCTTCCAGGTGGGTGCCTTCATCATCGCCACGAAGGTCTTGCGGTCGATCGCACTGACGCCTTGCGCTCCGGTGAGGAGGCAGGGCTCGTCGGTGAGGGCGGCCGCCGTCTCCACGTCTTGGTCCTGAAGCGCCTGCCAGAAGCGACGCTCGAGGTCCAGCAGCTCGGCCTCGACGCTCTTGGTTGCAGTGGCCATGTGTGACTCCATGTGAGTGTGTGCCGACAGTCACTCCCCCGGCCGCACCCCCAGCTCGTCCAGGTGCTCCAGCAGATCGGCCGGGTCCTGATAGACGCGGTACGCACCCGCGCGATTCAACTCGTCCTCGCCGTACCCGCCGGAGAGCAGCCCCACACCCAGCGCGCGAGCCCGCCGCGCGGCCAGCAGGTCCCACACGCTGTCGCCGACCACGACGGAGCTCTCGATCGGCGCGCGGAGCTTGGCTGCGGCGGCGAGGAACAAGTCGGGATCGGGCTTGGCGTGCCGCACCTGGTCCCGGGTGACGATCGGGGCCTCGGGGCCGACACCCAGCAGCTCCAGCGCCGGCCGGGCGCTCTCGATCCAGCCGCTGGTGGCGATGGCCCAGGGCACGCCGGACCGGGTGAGATGGTCGAGCAGCTCCCGGGCGCCGGGCAACGGCCGCACCTGCGCGACCAGCCTGGCGTACGCCTCGGCGTGATACTGGCGCAGGCGGGTAGTCTGCTCGCGGGTCACCGGCAGGCCGGTCTCTCGGAGCAGGGCGTTCACCAGCAGGCCACCGCTCATCCCGATGCGGCGGTGGATGCGCCAGACGGAAAGCGAGATCCCCTCGCGCTCGAGCGCCTCGCGCCAGGCGAGGACGTGCTGGTAGACGCTGTCGACCAGGGTGCCGTCGAGGTCGAAGAGGAAGGCGGGGGTGTCGGGCATCGGGGAAGGCTACACCGGTGAGCGGAGTCGAGTCATCCCGAGTCATCCTGAGCGAAGCGAAGGAGCCATGGTCCTACCAACCGCCGTCCGGCGCCTGCACGATCTGATCGGCCCGCTCGATCACGATCTGCACCTGTCCCTTGTACACGCTGATCCTTCCCCGCACCCCCACCCGCTGCCCCGCCAGCGAATCCAGTCCCCGAGTCCAGGGCCCCCGCGGGCGCAGCACCGCGCCGCTGAACGTCTGATGCGGGTAGTCGGCCCCGAAGTTGAGGTACACGTTCCCGGCCCTGGACCGATGAACGCTGGCCACGGTCCCGACCACGGTGGCCGTCTCGCCGACGTGGGCCGCGGCCTCGCGGTCCGAATAGATGCCGGGGCCGAGCGCAGGCTGTATCCGGCGATCCGGCACGTATTCGCCGAGCGCCTCGTTGAGCACGCGGGCCAGGCGGATGCCGGCGTGGACCAGGGCCCGGTCCACCAGGGGCAAGCTGGCGGCGAAATACGGCCGGTCGATCGCGTCGCCCGGCGGCAGCCGGTACGCGCGCTCCGCTGCCACGCGGTGCCCCTCCATCGCCCAGTCCACCACCGTACCGCGCTCCACCACCGCCGCGTCGAGCGAGTCCATCAGCCGGCGCAGGTGGGTGAAATATTGTTCCTCGTCGAGACCAGTGGCCTGGACGAGCTCCCCGTCCCACACCTCGTGCAGGTTCTTCTCGACGCCGAGGAAGGTCACCGTGCGATCGTTGCCGCCGCGGTCGCGGTCGTTCGCCACGTGCAGCGGCTGGTGCAGGTCGCCGATGAGGTGGGCGAGAAACCGGAGTGCTTCCGCGCGCTCGGCCGGCGATGCGCCGGTATCGGCCAGGAGCCGGCGGTCGCGCTCGATGGCGGCGATGATGCACTGGTCGTGAGGACAGTCGCGCCCGGGGACGTAGCGGTCGGAGCCCAGCGGGATGTTGACGTAGTGGAGCGGCGCGGTCTCGCGGCGCTGGCCGCGGATCCGGTCCGCCCAGAGGGAGGCGTCGGCCAGGCTCTGGCCGCCGAGCAGCTCGCGCACCGCCGCCGCCGTGCGCGGGGTGAGGCGAGTCTCGGCGAGGCGGGCGACGAGGCGGTGGCCTTCGTCGTACCAGATCCCGATGCCCCGCGGGGCTGAAAGGAGCGTTCCACCGGCCGGAGCCCCTGGAAGGGCGGCCAAGGCGAATGCCAGGCACAGAGCGGCGTGCAGTGAACGCACGGGAGGCACTTCGCCGTGCCCTACCGCAGCGCCTGCACCACCGCCATCTTCGCCGCCCGGCGCGCGGGGAAGTAGCCGCCCACCAGCCCCATCACCACCGCGAACGCCATCCCCGCCAGCAGCAGCGCCGGCGTCACCCGGAAGCTGAACGCGATCTCGCTGAAGCTGGCCCAGTTGGTCGTGCTCGTCACGATGCCGTTGATCGGCAGCGCCAGCAGCGCGCCGACGACGCCCCCCACCACCGCGATCAGGGCCGACTCGGCCAGGAAGCTCGCCAGCACGCTCCGCGGGTGAAAGCCGAGCGTCAGCAGCACCGCGATCTCGGACCTTCGCGCCGCCACCGCCGCGTACATCGTGTTGATCGCCCCGAAGACCGCGCCGACCGCCATGATGCTGGTGATCATGAGCGCCAGGATCTCGAGGATCCGGCCCAGGAGCTGCGACTGCTGGGTGTAGAAGTCGGCCTCGCGGTGAACGTCGACGGTGACGCGCTTGTCGGCCTCGAGCGTGCGCTTGGCCTCCTCGAACGCGGCCGGGTCCTTGAGCCGGAAGGTGACGGACTGGAAGGCCTCGCCCCGGAAGACGGGCATGATCTGCTCGTTCTCCCCCCAGATCTCCGACTCGAACGCCGAGCCGCCGGCGGTGAACCGGCAGGCGACGGTCCAGTTCCGGCCGCCGAAGCGCAGGGTCTCGCCGACGCCCGTGTGGTCGAACCGGCCCGCCATCTTCTCGCCGAGGCAGACCTCGGACTTGCCCGGCTCCGGCCGCTTGCCCGCCGCGATCCGGACGTTCGAGCGGACCGACCAGGCCGCGGCGCTGACGCCCCGCACGACGACGTTCGCCATCGCCGTGGTGTCGGCGCCTTTCCGCGGCAGTGGAATGACGACGTAGGACTCGGGGCTCACCATCGGCCGCCCGTCGCCGCCGGTCGCGACGTGGGGGTTCGATGCCAGGATGCTCACGCTCTGGCGGTCGAGGCTGCTCGACATCTCCGAGTCGGCACCGCGCCGGAGGACGAGGATGTTCTGGCTCGAGCCCGTGCGGATGAGCGCGGCCCGGAAGCCGTTGGCCAGTGCGAGCATGCCGATGAAGACCGCGACCACCAGCGCGATCCCGAGCGCGGTGAAGGCGGTAGACACCGGCCGCTGCATCAGGCTCCGGGCATTGTAGCTGAGCGGGATCTTCACTCGACCCCCCGGAGCGCCTGCACCACCGGCAGCCGCGCGGCGCGCAGCGCGGGCACCAGGCCGCTCGCCAGCATCAGCGCCAGCGCGATGCCCGCGCCCAGCAGCAGCGTCTCGCCGGTGACGTCGAACCCCGGCAGGAAGCCGGCCGCGTTGAAGTTGGTGGCCCGGTAGAGCAGCTTGGCCCCGCCCAGGCCGAGGAAGGCCCCGGTCCCGGCGATGATGCCGGCCTCCACCATGACGATTCCGAAGAGCGTCCGGTCGGTGAACCCGATGGTCTTGAGCACCGCCGTCTCGCCGGTGCGCTCGCGCGCGCTCATCATCATGGCGTTGGCGGTCACCAGCAGGATCGCGAACACCACCGCCATGCCGATCGTGCCCATGAGCAGGCTCACGTTGCCCCACATGGTGGCGAAGCTCGCGTTGAAGGCCTGCTCCGTGCCGGTCTTGGTGGGCGCGCTCGAGTTCCGGAACTGGTCGTCGAGCGTCTTGGCCAGCGAGGCGGCGTTGTTGGCGTCGTCGATCTCCAGGGTGTACCACCCGGCCAGCCCCGGCCGCCCGGTGCGCTCCTCGAGGTACTCGTGGTGGAACAGCATCATGTCGTCGTTGATGATCGGATCGGACGGGGTGTAGGCGCCGCGGATGGTGAAGGTCCAGTCGCCCGGGAAGATGGTGCCCTGGAGCGTCACGTCCTGGCCGATGCGCCAGCCGAACAGGTCAAGCAGCCGGCGGCCCACGATCGCCGAGGAGCGCTCCCGGATGAAGGCCTGTTTCTGGTCCTCCGGCAGGACCATCTCGGGGTACATCTCGAGGTACGACTTGGGGTCGATCGCGAACTGGGCGAAGAAGCGCTTGTTGTCGCCGTACTTCCCGCCGAACCAGTTGGACCAGGTGACGTTGGAGATGCCCTTCACGGCCCGCAGCCGGTTGGCGTAGCTGAGCGGGAGCGGCAGCACGAAGCCGGTGGCGTTGGTCATGACCAGCCGCCGCGCGCTGCCGAACTGGCTCGCGCGCGCGAGCGTGGTCACGACGGTCCGAAGCGAGGCGAACAGGAACAGCGCCAGCGCCACGCTCGCGATGGTGAGCAGCGTCCGCCGCTTGTGCCGACCGAGGTTGGCCAGGACGAGGGGAAAGAACTTCATACCGCCGCGGCCTCCGGCACCGCGCTCTGGCGCTCGACCAGCACGCCCTTCTCGAGGTGCAGCACGGTCCGCGCCCGAGCGGCAGCCTGGGCGTCGTGCGTCACCATGATGATGGTCTTCTTGAACTCGTCGTTGAGCCGCTGGAGCAGGCCGAGCACGTCCTGGGAGCTGCGGGCATCGAGCTGGCCGGTGGGCTCGTCGAGGAGGACGAGTGTCGGATCGGCCACGATGGCGCGGGCGATGGCCACGCGCTGCTCCTGCCCCCCGGAGAGCTGGCGCGGATAGTGCCCCAGCCGATCCGCCAGCCCGACCATGCCGAGGGCGAGGCGGACGCGGTCGTCCCGCTCCTTCTTGGAGAGCTTGGTGAGGAGGAGCGGGAGCTCGACGTTCTGGAAGGCGGTGAGGACCGGCAGGAGGTTGAGGTTCTGGAACACGAAGCCGATGTGCCGCGCCCGCCATGGGGCGAGCTGGCCCGGCGTCATCGCGCTCACCTCGCCGCCGGCGACACGGATGCTGCCGCTGGTGGGCTTGTCGAGGCCGGCCAGGAGATTGAGCAGTGTGGACTTGCCCGAGCCCGACGGGCCCATGAGCGCGGTGAACGAGCCGTCCGCGATGTCCAGCGTGAGGCCGGTGAAGATCTCGATGCGCTCGGAGTCACGCTGGAAGACCTTGTGGACGTTGCGGATCTCGACCAGGGCCATGAGTCTCTCGCTGAGTTATGGTATTCGGCAGCTCGTCTGATCCTACTGCTGCACCTTCACCTTCATCCCTGCCTTCGGCGCATCCACCCCGGCCACCAACAGCATCTCGCCGCCCGACAGCCCCGACCGGATCTCGCGGAAGCCGCCGCTCACGGGGCCCGCCTCCACCGGTCGCGGCTCGAGCCGGCCGTCGCGGACGAGCCATACGACGCTCCGACCCTCCAGCTCCCGCACAGCGGCCGCCGGCAGCCGGAACCGCTGCGGCCCGGCCGGCGCGCCGTTCGCGCGGGCGCTGTCGGACTGCGCCCGGTCCTCCAGAAAGTCGACCCGCGCCCCCATCTCCGGCAGGATTCGCGGATCGCGATCCACGATGCTCACCTTGACCTGGACCGTGGCACGCTGCCGGTCGGCGGTGGGGACCACCTGCCGGACCTCGCCGCGGAACGACGTGTCGGGGTACGCGTCCAGTGTAATGCGCGCCGGCCCGTTCTTCCGCACGCGCGCGATGTAGGCCTCGTTGACGTCGACCTCGACCTCGAGCGTGGTGAGATCGGCCATCGTCACGACCGCGCCGCGGGTGAGGCCGCCCCCCACCGATGGCGCCACCACCTCGCCGATCTCGGCTTCCTTCCGCAGCACGGTGCCGGTGAACGGGGCCCGGATCACGGTGTTCTCGAGGTTGGCCCGCGCGAACCGCAGGTTGGCTTCCGCCGACGCGATGCGCGCCTCGGCGGCTTGCGCCCGGGCCGCGGCCTGGGCCGCGCGGCTCTGGGCGACGTCGTGCTCCTGCTCCGCCACCAGCTCGGGACTCCTGGCCCGCATGTCGCTGAGCCGGCGCGCATCCCGGGCGAGCTCGTCGCGGTCGGCCCGCACCTCGACCAGCTCGGCCCGCGCCGTCGCGAGCGCGGCCTCGGCCTGCGCCGCCTGCGCCTGGTAGTCGGCGTTCTCCAAGCGGGCGATCACCTCGCCGCGGCGGACGTTCGAGCCCTCGCTCACCCGGAGCTCGGCGATCCGGCCCGGCAGCTTGGCCGCCACCGAGGCACGAGTCCGCGCGACGACGTAGCCGTTGGCGGTGACGGTCGTGGCACCCCCGGGGCCGGCCGCTCCGTTGCCCGCCCCGGCGGAGGGTGTCGCCACCATGACCCGAACCGGCACGGCGCGGCCCCGGCCGAGGCCGAACGCGGCGCCTAGGACGAGGATCAGGAAGCCCGCCGCCAGCACGAGGTTCCGGCGGAGGGCGCGGCGGACACCGGGAGGGGGATCGTCGCGATCGATGTGAAGCTTCGAGAGGTCGGGGACGGGGGCCGGGGAAGTCATCCGGAGGCAATCTACGGTGCTGGACTGAGGGTCAGAAGTGGTCGGGGGAGGAGACGCCGAATCGGGGGGTGCCGGCACACGGGGGGAATCACCGCCTCGTCATCCTGAGCGAAGCGAAGGAGCCACGAGCCTACACCATCCCCACCAGCGCCGTCGCCGCCTCCGGCCCCGTCCCGCCTTCCTCGTCGTGCTTGAGGAACACGAACGCTTCCGACCACGGCTGGCTCCGGATGCGCTCGACCCAGGCCCGGAGCTCGTCCTGTGTGTAGATCGTCTTCCGGAGGCGGAGATAGCCCCACGATGCGGTGGATACCAGCGGCGTCGCCTCCTCGTCCTCCTCCGCGGTCACCAGCGCGATGTCGTGCTCGCGGAGGGCATCGTACACCTCGTCGCCGAACCATGACGCGTGCCGGAACTCGAGCGCCGCGCGCCAGGTCCGCGGCACGCGGGCCAGGAACTCGCGCAGCCGTGCCATGTCCTTCCTGAGCGAGGGCGGGCACTGGAAGAGCGTGGGGCCGAGCTTCTCGCCCAGGACGTTGACCGTCTGGAGGAAGTAGCCCAGCGAGCCGTCCTCGTCGCTCAGGCGGTTGATGTGGGTGATGCGGCGCGATGCCTTGAGCACGAAGCGGAACTCGGGCGGGACCTGGGCGGCCCACTCCAGCAGGACCTTCTCCCGCGGGATGCGATAGAAGGAGTTGTTGATCTCGACGGTCGGCAGGCGGGTGGCGTAGTAGCGGAGCATCTCGTCCGAGGGGAGGTCGGACGGGTAGAAGCTGCCCTTCCACTCCTTGTAGGACCAGCCGCTGGTGCCGACGCGGATCTGCATGGGCTGCTCACGGGAATTTGGTGGGCCGGAAGGTAACGGAGTGACGGAACCGCGGCGAAGGTTCCTCGCTCCGCACTACTGCCGGTCCGTCAGCTGCTTGTACGCCTTCAAATGCCGCAGCGCCGCCGTCCGCTTGCCGATCTCCTCGTACAGCCGCGCCAGGTTGAAGTGCGCGTCGGCGAACTCCTCGTCCGCGGCGATCGCCCGCCGGTACGCCTCGAGCGCCTCGGCGTGCCGGCCAAGATCCTCGAGCGCGGTGCCGAGGTTGAAGGCGGCGGTCGGGTTCGCGGGCTCCAGTCGGAGCGCGGCGCGGTACTCGGCCGCGGCATCGCCCGCGCGGCCGGTCTCCTGCAGCAGGCGCCCGAGATTGACCCGCGCGGCGACGTGTCGCCCGTCGAGCCCGATCGCCCGTGCGTACGCGTCGCGTGCATCCTCCGGCGACGCGGCCTCGAGGTCCACGCCGAGGTCGTACCACTGCTCCGCCGTGAGCGGCTCGGGTGCGCGGCGCGCTTCCCGGGCCAGTCGCCGGGCCACCGGCGCCGCCTGCGCCGCCAGCTCGTCCACGTCGAGGTCGAGCAGCAGCTGGCCCGATTCCGGGTTCCAGGCCGAGTCCTCGTCGCGCACCACGACTCGGTGGCCCTCGGAGGTGATCCGCACGCCGCTGAGCGAGCGACCCGGCGGAAGCTGGCGGGTGAGGCTCCTGAGCGCGCCGCGGATCCGGCGCGGCGGGATGCGCGCGTCGCCCAGCGTCTTGGCGGTGCGGAGCAGTACCAGATCCTGGAAGGAGAACCGGTAGGCGTTGCGCGGTCCGCGATCGGGTGCGAGGTATCCCCGGGCCTGCGAGCGCACCTGCGCCTCGGACAGCCCGAGCAGCCTGGCGACGTCGCGGGTGGTGTAGGACTTCATGGTGGGTGGAAGTCGGCGCGGGGGGACGCCCCTCCTTCGCTGCGCTCAGGGTGATGCCTATCTGACCCCGCCGGCCTTCTTCCGCGGCCTGGCCGCCGCTTCCTTGCCCGCCATCTCCTTCTCTCCCTGGGCCGCTGCGTGCTTCGCGGGCTTCTTCTCGGCCGTGCTGGCGCCGCGCTTGGCCAGGCTCGCCTTCAGCGCGTCCATCAGGTCGATGATCTTGGTCTCCGGCGCCTCGCTCGGCTCGGCGGTGATGTCCTGTCCGTCGACCTTGCGCTGGATCGCCTCGAGGACGCGCTCGCGCACCTGGTCGCGATACGCCTCGGGACGGAACTCCTCCACCGCCGTCTGGTCGATGAGCTGCCGGGCGAGCGCCAGCTCGGCGTCCTTGACCGGCGTCTCCGGCCGCGGCACGTCGGCGGCGCTCCGGATCTCGGCGTGGTAGTGGAGCTGCTCCATCACCAGGACGTCACCCATCGGCCGGACCAGCACGAGGTGCTGCTTGCCACGGGCGGAGTACTGGCCCAGCGCGGCGCGTCCGGTGTCCTGCAGCGCGGCGACGAGCAGGCGGTAGGCGCGGTCGCCGCCCTTGTCCGGCCCGAGATAGTAGACCTTGTCGAGATAGATCCGGTCGACCGAGGCCAGCGGGACGAATTCGGCGATGTCGATGGAGTTGGTGGCCTTCTCGTCGAGCGCCTTGAGCTCCTCGGCCGAGAAGAGCACGTACTGGCCCTTGGAGAATTCGTAGCCCTTGCCGATCTCGTCCTTCTCGACGACGGTACCCTCCTTCGAGCAGACGTACTGCTGCTTCAGCCGCGAGCCGCACGTGGTGTGCAGCATGTTGAAGCTGACGCTGGCGGAGGATTCGCTCGAGGAGTAGAGATTGACCGGGACGGAGACCAACCCGAACGAGATCGTCGCGGACCCGATGGATCTGGCGGCCATGGTGTATGGGGTTGAGGTGAAAGAGGATATACCGGCAGAATCGGGCCACCGCAAGAACGGCTCGGGACGGCAGCCTGGAACGTGGGGGTAGCTCCAACCTGGGGTTGGGGTTATCTCAATGCGTCCAGCGCCGCGGCTGAGCCGGCGGACGGCCGGCACGAGGCTGTAATTCGCCCGGAGTGAGGAAGGATGCCGAGTCCGGGCCGGAGCAGAAGTCGGCGCCGTTCTCCGTCGTCAACCCTGAGCGTAGCGTAGGGACCAGGCCGGCGTAGGACTCCTTCGCTTTGCGCAGGATGACGGTCGTGACCTCAAGAGGAAGAGTCCGGTTGCCTCCCAAGCGCCCACCCGCCGCC
>DASSYY010000067.1:0-2447 GCA_035703025.1 Gemmatimonadales bacterium
TCCAGTCGCCCTCATAACAAGACAGGCTTCATGCCCGAGCTCCTCGGCCGGCTCCAGTCTGCCCTGTCGGACCGCTATCGCCTCGACCGGGAGGTCGGCGCCGGGGGGATGGCCACGGTCTACCTCGCCCGCGACCTGCGCCACAGCCGTCCAGTGGCCATCAAGGTGGTCCGCCCCGAGCTCAGTGGCGCGGACGGCATCGCCCGCTTCCTCCGCGAGATCGAGCTCGCCGCCGGGCTTCAGCATCCCCACATCCTTCCGGTCTTCGACTCCGGCGCCGTCGACGACGGCAGCGGGGGCAAGACGCCGTACTTCGTCATGCCGTTCGTGCAGGGCGAGACCCTGCGGGCGCGGCTGGGCCGCGACCGACAGCTGCCGGTGGAGGACGCGATCACGCTCGCCACCGAGGTCGCCGATGCCCTGGCCTACGCCCACGCGAACGGCGTCGTCCACCGCGACATCAAGCCGGAGAACATCCTGCTGAGCGGTGGCCACGCGGTGGTGGCGGACTTCGGCGTGGCCAAGGCGCTCGCGACGGGACAGCGCTCCGAGGCGCCAGCTGCCGGTGATCCCTCCGCGCTGACCCAGGTCGGCTTCGCCATCGGCACCCCGAACTACATGGCGCCCGAGCAGGCCACCGGCCGGGACGAAGTGGACGCTCGAGCCGACCAGTACAGCCTGGGCTGCGTGCTCTACGAGATGCTCGCCGGGGCGGCGCCGTTCGCCGGCGGAACCGCGCAGTCGGTGGTGGCGCGCAACATGACGGCTCCGCGCCCCCACGTGGGTAAGGTCCGGCGCGAGGTGCCCGACCCGCTGGAGGACGTCATCATCCGCGCGATGGCGATCGATCCCGCGGACCGGTTCCCCGACATGGCGGCTCTCGCCGCTGCGCTGCGCCAGTCCCGGGAAAGCGCACGGCCGCGGCGGAAGACCGTCATGGCCGTGATCGCAGCGGCCGCCATCGCAGCGGGCGCGGCGGGTGCGGTCGCCTGGTTCGCCACCAGACCGACGGCGATCGCGGTGACCGAGCAAGCCGAGCGGATCGCGGTCCTGCCATTCAGCGCCGCGGGTCCGGGCGTGGAGGTTCTCGGCGAAGGAATGGTGGACCTGCTCGCGACCAACCTGCAGGGCGTCGGCGGTATCCAGGTGGTAGACCCCAGGCTGGTGCTCAAGCGGTGGGGGCGGAAGGATCCGGATGAAGAGAGTGGCGTGCAGGAGGCGTTGGACCTCGGACGAGAGCTCAACGCCGGCTCGGTAGTGACCGGCAGCGCCGTCTCGGCCGGTGGGCGCGTGCGCCTTGCGGCGGATCTGTACGCGGTCGCCGACGGTGAGCGGCTTGGCCGCGCCCAGGTGGACGGCCCCGCCGACAGCATCCTCCCGCTCGTGGATCGACTCAGCGTAGCGCTGCTGCGGGACGTGTGGCGATCACGCGAGCCGTTGCCCAGCCTCGACCTCGGTTCGCTCACCACGGATTCCATCGCCGCGCTGCGGGCCTACCTGCAGGGCGAGCGCTACTATCGCCGCTTCGCCCTGGACTCGGCGCTTGCCCAGTATACCAGAGCGGTGGAAGTGGACTCGACCTTTGCGCTGGCCCATCTCCGCCGCGCGCTGGTCTTCGGTTGGACCGGCGGCTACGGCAGTCCGGCCTCGGTCCAGGCGGCGGAGGCGGGATTCCGGTACGCGGAGCGCTTGCCGCCGCGAAGCCGCCGACTGCTGGCGGGGTACCAGGCCTTTCAGGAGGGCTCCGCCCGGGCCATCGACTCGATGCGGGCGTACGTGAACGACTATCCCGCCGACCTCGAGGGCTGGTACTTCTATGGCGAGGCCCTTCATCACCTTGTCGAGATCGAGCCCCGCAGCCCCGACACGGTCCTCGCGGCCTTCGACCGCGTGATCGCGGGCGACTCCACCAGCACGCCCGCGGTGGTGCATCCGCTCGAGATAACGCTGACCTACAGGGACAGCACCCGGTTCAAGCACTATCTCCAGGTGTTCGCCCGGACCGCCCCTCGCGCCCGGGTGGTAGCACACCGCGTCGCGGCGGAGCTGGTCTGGGGGCCCCTGCCTTCCGAGAGCGATCTCCGCGCTGCGCTCCTGGCCGTACCGCACATCGCCTTCTACGCGGTCGTGGCGGCGTACCGGGACGAAGCCGCGACCTCGGACAGTATCCTCGACCTCCGGCGGCGCCTATACGCGGCGCTCCCCTCCAGCTCCCCGGTGCGCCGCTTCGAGCAGGTGGACCGCGGGCTTATGCTCGTGGGCCTCGGGCGTCTCCGCGAAGCGCGGGCCCTCGTGGACACAGTGGCCGCGATCTCACCCGGAGCGGCGGCCGGTCTGCTCGGCTGGCCCGTGGCGCTGGGCCTGGCTCCGTCGTCCGCCGACCGGACCAGGATGGACTCCCTCCTGGCGCGGGACAGATCGGAGAACGAGAGCCCGCAGATGGCGGC
>DASSYY010000214.1:0-2261 GCA_035703025.1 Gemmatimonadales bacterium
ACCGCCATCGCTTCGACCAGAGGTGGACGATCCGACCGGGCCAGCGCGTCGAGCCAGGGGTGCTGGTTGCAGACCCGGCGGCTCTCCAACCGGACCCGGACCGCCCCGTCGAGCCAGCAGGTCATGCCGGCCAGCTCGTCCAGCAGGGGCTCGCTCAGGAGCAGGCTCTCCCCCTGCGGGGTGATCGCGCCGAACCGCAAACGGCCACGCTCGTTGCGCCGGTGGATGACGGTGCCCCAGCTGAAGCGCGGCGGCCCGTGATGGTACCAGTCCAGGACCTGGAGGAGTTGGTCTCGCAAAGCGTCGACGACGAGCGGCGATTGCATGGCGGCCACCAGCGGGAAAAGGTTGCCGTATGCGCCCAGAGGGGGAGCGCTGAGCGCCATATTCTGCAGAATGCGGGCCAAACGCCTGGAGTTCCCGCCCCTGGCGCCGGTCCAGGGACCCGGCCACATTCCGCCCGCGGCTGAACGGTCCGGTTTTCGGGCCGGCCGCCCCACTACCATGACCATCCACGACCCCCTGCCGTCCCACGTGTTCTACCGCAAGCTGACGCGGCGGTACCCCCGCATCGTCCGCGGCGAGGGCTGCTGGCTGTACGACGACGAGGGGCACGCCTACCTCGATGGCTCCGGCGGCGCGTTCGTCGTCAACGTGGGCCACGGCGTACGGGAAATCGCCGCTGCCCTGGCGCGGCAGGCGGAGCAGCTGGCGTACGTGAACGGGACGGTCTTCACCAGCGACCCCGTCGAGGAGTTCGCGGCCGAGATCGCCCGGCGCTCTCCCGGCGACCTGGAGCTGGTCTATCCGCTCTCGAGCGGGTCCGAGGCGGTCGAGGCCGCGCTCAAGCTCGCCCGGCAGTACTGGGTCGAGAGCGGCGAGCCCGCCCGCCGGAAGATCCTCGCGCTCACGCCTGCCTACCACGGGAACACCCTCCTGGCGCTTTCCGCCTCGGCGCGCGAGCACTACAAGACCTACTTCCGGGACTGGCTGGTGGAGTTCGTCCGCGTACCGGCGCCGTACGCCTACCGCTGCGCCTGCCGCGGCGTCGCGCCGCTCTGCCCGAGCTGCAGCGGGGAGGCGGTCGAGGCGGCGCTGCTGCGCGAGGGCCCGGGGACCGTGGCGGCGGTGCTCGCCGAGCCGGTCGGCGGATCGTCGACCGGCGCATCGGTGCCGGCGCCGGAGTACTGGCGGCGGGTCCGGGCCGCCTGCGATCGGCACGGCGTCCTGCTCGTGGCGGACGAGGTGCTCACCGGCGCCGGGCGCACCGGCACCTGGTCGGCGCTCGAGCCGTACGGGGTCGTGCCGGACATCATGACCCTCGGCAAGGGGATCGCCGGCGGGTACGTTCCGCTCTCGGCCGTGGTGGCGCCGCGGCGCCTGACCGACGTGCTGGCGCAGGGGTCAGGGGCATTGCTGCACGCGCAGACGTTCTCGCATCATGCGACGCTCTGTGCGGCCGGCGTGGCCACCCTGCGCTATCTCCGCGAGCATGCCCTGATCGAGCGCTGTGCGGCGATGGCGCCGGCCTTCCATGCCCGGCTCGCCGCCCTCCGGGACTTGCCAGGTGTCGGCGACGTGCGCGGCCGCGGCCTCCTGGCCGGCGTCGAGTTCGTGGCCGATGCGGGGACGCGGGCTCCGTTTCCCCGGGCCGCCCGGTTCGCCGAGACCTTTGCCGGTGCGGCCCTGGAGGCGGGGCTGGTCGTGTGGCCCAACGTCGGCCAGGCCGACGGGGTGAACGGAGACCTGGCCATGCTGGCACCCCCGTTCATCGTAACCGAGGACGAGATCGACCTCATCGTGCAGCGGTTCGGCGCGGCGCTCCGGGCCACGACCGAACGGATCGGAGTCGTCGCATGACCGCGCCCGCCAAGATCACCTACACCTCCGCCTCCGGCGACCTCAACGAGTTTCATCACAGGTTCGACGTCGCGCTCGAGTCCGTGCGCGCCGCGGCCGGTGCCCGGCACCCGTTCTACGTCGGCGGCCAGGCGGTGGACCACGGGGACGAGCCGCTCGTCGACCGGTCGCCGATCGACACCGGCGTTGTGCTCGGGCGGTTCGCCGTGGGCGGGCCGGCGGACGTGGATCGCGCCGTCACCGCCGCGCGCGAGGCACAGCGGGGCTGGGCGCGGCTCCCCTGGCGCGAGCGCATGGCCATCCTCCGGCGCTCGGCCGCCCTGATTCGCGAGCGCAAGTACGAGCTCGCAGCGATCATGAGCCTGGAGGTGGGCAAGAGCCGGCTCGAGGCGATGGGGGAT
>DASSYY010000275.1:0-6515 GCA_035703025.1 Gemmatimonadales bacterium
CCGCTGGACCCCGACCGCCCGACCGCCTGACCGCCCCGACCGCCTGCCCGCCCGCCTTCCATTAACCCCTCTCCCCGGCTATGTTTACCTGCTTGGCATCAACCTCGAGGAGTCGTGCCGTGAAGCCCGATCTGCACCCCAGCTACAAGAAGATCACCGCCGTGTGCGCCTGCGGGAATTCGTTCGAGACCCGCTCGACCTCCGCGTCGATTCACGTGGAAGTCTGCGCCCAGTGCCATCCGTACTTCACCGGCAAGCAGCGCCTGGTGGACACCGCGGGTCGTGTCGACCGGTTCCGCCGGAAGTACCAGACGGAGCCGGCAGCCGCCCCCAAGGCCTGAGGCATGGAGCCTCGACTCCGCCAGGCGCTGGACCGGGCGGCGGAGGTCGAGCGGCTCCTCGCCGACCCGGCAGTCGCCCGGGATTCGGCGCAGCTTCAATCCCTGGGACGGGAGCACGCGCGGCTCGCCCCCATCGCTCGCCTCGCCGACCGGCTGGCGCGATTGCAGAGTGACTTGGACCAGGCTCGGGAGCTTGCCGACGAGGCGGATCCCGAGCTTGTTGCGTTGGTGCGGGCCGACCTGGCGCGGCTCCCCGACGAGATCGCCGCCGTGTCGGCCGAGCTGCAGGAGCTGCTCGTGCCCCGCGACCCGCACGACGACCGCGATGCCATCATGGAGATCCGCGCCGGGACCGGCGGGGACGAGGCGGCGCTCTTCGCCGCGGACCTCTATCGCATGTACCAGCGCTTCTCGGAGCGCCACGGCCTCCGCTGGGAGCCGATGTCGCTGAGCGACGGCACCCTCGGCGGCATCAAGGAGGCCATCGTGGCCGTGCGCGGTCCCGAGGCGTTCGGGCTGCTCCGCCGGGAGTCCGGAGTGCACCGGGTCCAGCGCGTGCCCGCCACCGAAACGCAGGGGCGGATTCACACCTCCGCGGCGACCGTGGCCGTGCTGCCCGAGGCCGAGGAGGTCGATATCAAGATCGAGCCGAACGACCTCAAGATCGACGTCTTCCGCTCCTCGGGCCCCGGGGGCCAGAGTGTGAACACGACCGACAGCGCGGTCCGGATCACCCATCTGCCGACCGGCGTCGTGGTCAGCCAGCAGGACCAGAAATCGCAGCTCCAGAACAAGCTCAAGGCGATGGAGGTGCTGCGCGCGCGGTTGCTCGACCGGATGATCGCGGAGCAGGAGGCGGCCCGTTCCCGGGATCGGCGCGCCATGGTGGGCACCGGCGACCGCTCCGCGAAGATCAGGACCTACAACTTTCCCCAGAGCCGGGTCACCGATCACCGGATCAACCTCTCCGTCCATAACCTGGCCGACGTGATCAACGGAGACCTGGACACCCTGGTGGAGGCGCTGCGAGTGGCGAGCCGGCAGGAGCAGGATGGCCTCTGAGGCCGGCGTCACACGCGGCGGCCTCCTGGCCGAGGGCGCTGCGGCGCTCGCGGCCGCGGGGCTCGGCGCGCCTCGGCGCGAAGCCCTCCGCCTGTGGGCGGAGCTCGCCGGTGAGGGGTCGGCGACGGCGCTCGTCCCGCCCGACACCGTCGTCTCGCGCGACCGGGCCGAAGCGTTCGGGGACGCGATTCGCCGCCGCGCGGCCGGCGAGCCCTTGGCGCACGTCACAGGGCAGACCGGCTTCCGTCACCTGACGCTCCGCAGCGACCGGCGCGCGCTCATCCCCAGGCCCGAGACCGAGGGGCTGGTCGACCTGGTCCTGGCCCGCGTTCCAGGCGGCCGGGTGGCCGATGTAGGAACGGGTAGCGGCTGCATCGCGCTGAGCCTCGCGACGGAGGGCACTTTCGAGCAGGTCGTGGCCACCGACCTCTCGGCCGACGCGCTGAGGCTGGCGAGCGAGAACCGGGGGCTGACCGGCGCCCGCGTGGCGCTCGTCCGCGGCGACCTGTGCCAGCCGCTGGCGCCGGGCAGCCTCGACGCGCTGGTCTCGAATCCCCCCTATCTTACGGCGGCAGAGTACGCCGCCCTCGACGGGTCGGTGCGGGACTGGGAGCCGGAGCTCGCCTTGGCGAGCGGGGCGGAAGGCCTGGACGCCGTTGTCGGGCTGCTGGACGCGGGTCGCACGGTCGTGCGACCCGGCGGCTGGCTTGCGATGGAAATCGACTGTGCTCGAGCGGCGCATTGCGCCTGGCGGGCCGGCGCGTTCGGCTGGACCGACGTCGCCATTCATGCGGACCTTTTCGGCCGCGAGCGCTACCTGCTCGCGCGAAGGAGCGATGCCCCGTGATCTGGGACAAGGCGCAGGACCTCGGACGACAAATCGGCCAGTCGGCGGAATACCAGGCGCTTCGCCGGGCCGAGGCCACGCTCCGTGAGGACAAGGACACCGTGGCGAAGCTGGACCAGATCCAGACCCTGGCCCGCCAGGTCGACCAGATGGTGGCGACCGGCCAGATGCCCGACCAGGCCACCGCCGAGTCGTACGAGACCGCCGTGCGGGACCTCGAGATGAGCCCGGTGGGGCAGGCCTACGTGGTCGCGCGGTCGAACTTCGAAAAGCTGATGGCGAAGGTGAACCAGCAGATCAGCGAAGGGATGGAGAAGGGCGCGACCAGCAGCATCATCACGCTGGGATGAGCGGCGGCGGGCTCTTCGTCGTCCTCGAGGGGCCCGAGGGGTCCGGCAAGTCGACGCTCACGGCGCCGCTCGCCGACCGGATGCGGGCTTGCGGTGTGGACCCGGTCGTCGTGCGCGAGCCCGGCGGCACCCGGGCCGGCGAGATCGCACGCCAGGCGCTGCTCGACCCGGAGCATCCGGTCAGCCCGCTGACCGAGCTCTTTCTCTACCTCGCGGCCCGGGCCGAGCTGGTCTCCACCGTGATCGCTCCGGCGCTCGCGGCCGGTCGCGTGGTGCTGTCGGACCGGTTCTCGCTGTCGACCGAGGCGTACCAGATGACCGGGCGTGGCATTCCGCCCGAGGTCGTGAAGCCCGCCAACCGGGCGGCGGCCGGCGGGCTGGAGCCCGACCTCACCCTGATCCTCGACCTTCCGCCCGAGGTCGGACGAGCCCGCCAAGTGGCGGCCGGGAAGCGGCTCGACCGCCTCGACTCCGAGAGCATGGACTTCCACCGCCGGGTCCTGGCCCACTATCTGGCGGTCGAGGGTGACAGGGTGCGACATTTGGACGCGGGGCTCCCGCCGGACCGGCTCTTGCAGGCGGTGTGGGCGGAGATCGTGGCGGCGGCGCCGGAACGCTTCGGTGGGGCAACCGGTTAGAATGCAGTGAGGACCGATCCTGAACGGAGCGAAGGAGGCATGAGCGGACGCCTGCCTCCTTCGCTTCGCTCAGGATCACTAAGGCGCAGTACGGCAGCATTCGCGGGCAGTCTTTTCGGGGGACCGGAGGCGGTATGAAGCAGCGCTGGGGGTTGATCGTTCTCGTGGCCGTGATCTCGTTCGTGAGCGGCGGCTGGCTGTTGCAGCGCGGCGTCGCGAGCGGCGGCAACGTGTATCAGCAGGCCCGTCTGTTCGACGACGTGCTGGGCCACGTGAACGCGTACTACGTGGACTCGATCGGTGAGACCGACCTGTACGATCGCGCCACCCGCGGCATGCTCGAGCAGCTCAAGGATCCCTACTCCGTCCTGCTCACCGGCGACGACTACAAGGCCCTGACCGAGCAGACCTCCGGCAACTACGCCGGGCTCGGCATCCAGATCGACGTGCGGGACGGCTGGATCACGGTCGTGGCGCCGCTGCCCGAGACGCCGGCGGAACGCGCGGGCGTGGCCACCGGCGACCAGATCATCGAGGTGGACGGCAGGTCCACCGAGGGTTGGAAGAACGACGAAGCGGTGAAGGCGCTCCGCGGCGAGCCGGGCTCCAAGGTGACCATCAGCGTGCGCCGGTCCGGCGTGGCCGATCCGATCAAGTACTCCCTGGTGCGGGCCCAGATCCACATTCGTTCGGTGCCCGCGGGCACCATGTTCGACGGGGGCGTGGGCTACATCTCCCTGAATCCCGTGGCCGAGACGTCCGCCGAAGAGCTGCGGTCGGAGATCGGCGCCATGAAGGGCAAGGGGATGAAGTCCCTCATCCTGGACCTGCGCCTCAATCCCGGCGGGCTGCTCGATCAGGGCGTCAAGGTGGCCGACCTGTTCCTCGATTCGAAGCAGGAGATCGTCGCCACCCGCGGCCGGGCCCGAGGATCCACCAAGGAGTTCTACGACGAGGCGAAGCAGACGTGGCCGGAGCTCCCCATCGTCGTCCTGGTGAACGACGGCACCGCCAGCGCCGCCGAGATCATCGCCGGTGCGCTGCAGGATCACGACCGCGCGGTCGTGGTGGGCACGCCGACCTTCGGCAAGGGATTGGTCCAGACCCTCTTCCCCCTGGGTGAGGGCGTCGCTCTCAAGCTGACGACCGCCCGGTGGTACACACCGAGCGGCCGCACCATTCAGCGCATCGCCAAGAACGAGGAGGCGCAGGCGGAGCAGGCGGCGATGGAGGCGGGGGACACGATGCCGGGCACGCCGGACAAGGAGCACACCGACTCCGCCATCCGCACCCGGCCGATCTTCCACACGGACGCGGGTCGCGTGGTACGCGGTGGGGGCGGGATCGTGCCCGACCTGGTCATCCGGCCGGACACGCTGTCGGGCGGGGAGAAGGAGTTCGCCAAGGCGCTGGGCAGCCACCTGCCCGAGTACCGGGATGTGCTCACGTCCTTCGCGCTCGAGCAGAAGCAGACCGGCACGATCAAGTCCGAGTCGTTCACGGTGACGCCCGAGATGCGGCAGGATGTCTACAAGCGGCTCCGCGTCAAGGGCATCGACATGACGCCGCAAGTGTACGAAGGTGCCAGCGGTCTCATCACCGACCAGCTCGGCTACGAGATCACCCGCTACGTGTTCGGCCGTCCCGCCGAGTTCCGGCGGCGGGCCCACGATGATGCGCAGATGCAGACCGCCATGGGTCTGCTCCGGAAAGCGGGGAGCCCGCGGGAGCTGCTGAGTCTGGCCACCGCCAGCCGCGCGGCGGTGCCGGCCCAGAACTAGGGCACCGGTGCCGCTCGGCCGCCCAGGGACTCAGCTCGTCCGAGTGACCCTGAGCGCAGCGAAGGGGGCATGCTTCCGGGCATGCCCCCTTCGCCGCGCTCAGAATCCCGGGAGCTCCGCTCGGGCGAGCGACCGGCCATGACCGCCCTCGGGCCGGTCGCGATCGTTGGGGCCGGGCGGATGGGGCGGGGCTTGAGCCTGGCGCTTGGGGACGCCGGTGTCGACGTGACTCTGCTCGATCGCTCACGCGGCCCGGAGGACGCCCGCCGCGCGGCGCTGGTGCTCATCGCGGTGCCCGACGACGCGATCGGCGTGGTGGCGGCCGACCTCGCGCGTGAGCGGGCAGTGGACGCCAGCCACGTCGTCCTCCACCTCTCCGGGCTGCTGGATCGTCTCGCGCTCCACGCGCTGGCGTTCACCGGCGCCGCCCTGGGCTCCTTCCACCCGCTCCAATCGATAGCCGACCCGTCGACCGCGAGCGCGCGCCTGCGCGGTGCGTTCGCGGGTCTCGAGGGTGATGACCGCGCGGTCGAGGCCGGCGAGCGGCTCGCCGGCGCATTGGGCATGCGCGCCGTCCGACTCGCGCCGGGCGCGAAGCCCGCGTATCATGCGGGAGCGGTTTTCGCTTCCAACTACGCCGTCGTCCTGGCATCGGTCGCGGAAGGGCTGGCTCGCCAGGCCGGGGTCCCTCCCGCCGAAGCGCAGGCGCTCTACCTGCCGCTCATGCAGGGCACGGTCGCCAACCTGGCGCTCGGCCCCGCCTCAGCGCTGACCGGGCCCGTCCGGCGTGGCGACGCTGCGACCGTGCGGCGGCACCTTGCCGCCCTGGCCCCGACGGATCGGGTCCTCTACCGCGCGCTCGGGCTGGTCGCGCTGGGCCTCGCGCGGGAGGCGGGTCTGGCGGCCGCCCCCGCCGAGGCCGTGGAGCGGGCCCTGACCGAGAGTGGCGAGCGAAACTTTTCAGGGTAGGAACCGCTAGTGACCAGGTAGGCAACCGCCTGCCGCGCGCAGTACTGCGATCCACTCACGAGGTCGTCATTCCAGCGATGCGAGCCGATCGTTCGCAGCGCGCCGATGACGCAACTTCCGAGGCGCCCCATGAAGAGACGCTGGACCGTACCTGCGCTGCTGGCGCTCGTGACCTGCTTCTCCGGCGGGTGGCTGCTGCAGCGGCGTCTCGGTGTCGGCGAGGACGTCTACCAGCAGGCCCGCCTCTTCGAACAGGTGCTGGCCCACGTGCGGGACTACCAGGTCGACTCCCTACCCGAGAGCGAGCTCTACCGCCGGGCCATCGACGGCATGCTCGCGCAGCTGCACGATCCGTATGCCGCGCTGCTCGTGGGGAAGGACTACCAACGCCTCCAGGAGCGGACCACCGGTGACTACGGCGGCATCGGCCTTCAGGTCGACGCCCGCAACGGCTGGATCACCGTCGTGACGCCGATGCCCGGCACCCCGGGCGAGCGGGCGGGGATCCGCTCGGGCGACCAGCTGGT
>DASSYY010000279.1:0-5771 GCA_035703025.1 Gemmatimonadales bacterium
GGCGGAACGCGAAGCTGCGCGAGCGCTGGAGCTCGACCCGGGTCTCGCGGAGGCGCACTTGGCCCGTGCCGCAGTCGCGCGCAAGGCCGATTTCGACTGGGCCCTCACGCTCGAGGAGTCCGCCCGGGCGCTCGAACTCAATCCCAGTCTCGACCTCGCGCACTACTTCCGGGCTGCTGCACTGTACCATCTGGGCTTGCTGGAGCAGGCGAGCGACGAGCTGGGACAAGTAGTGCACGCCGACCCGCAGAACCACGTTGAGAAATTGCGCACCGCGGGCGTCGTCGCATTCCTGAGCGGGCGCGGTGCCGAGGCGGTTCGGATCCTCGAGGAAGTCCGGCGGTCGAGCAGCCGGGCCTATGCGGACTCCTACCTCAGCCAGGCGTACTTCTACGCCGGCGACACGGTCCGTGCCCTGCACCTCCTGGATTCGCTCACGCAATCTTCCGCCGCGCCGGCCGCCGCACGGGCCCGCGCCGCGCTCGCGAGCTTCCACGCCTTCCGCGGCGAGCGCAGGCGCGCCGAAGGGCTGATCGAGCAGGTCTTGGCCGGCGGATACGAAGACCACCACGTCGCCTACAGTCTGGGCGCCGCCTTTGCCCAGCTCCGCCGACCCGAGGAGGCTCGCCGGTGGCTCGACCGAGCGGCCTCCAGCGGGTTTCCCTGCTATCCGTGGTTTATGCGGGACACGCTGCTGGCGCCCCTTCGCGAAGAGGCTTCGACGCGGGACTTCTTCGAGCAGTTGCGGCGGCGCTGGGAGAAGGTAAGAGCGCGCTACGGCTGACCTAGCACCGCGTCGGCCGCCTGCCGGCCCGAGGCCAGCGCGCCGTGGACCGTGGCGTTCTGGCCCTCCCCGGCCAGCGCCTCGCCGGCCAGGAAGAGGGTCCCCTCGACCGGCACGCGCAGTGTCGCCCGCGCCTCGATCGCCCCCACTCCGCCGTAGCTGTACGCCCCGCCCGCGTACGGATCGGCCGACCAGTCGTGCGTGTAGGCCAGTCGCGAGCGCGACCGCAGCTCCGCGACGTCGCGCTGGAACACCGACGCCAGCGACTCCAGCGCTGCCCGGAGCATCGCCCCCTCGCCCTGGCCCACCAGCGCGGCGGCCCGGGGGCCACCGATCCAGCCGGTGATCACCGGCGCCGTGGCCGGCAGGGCAGTCCACCAGACCGGAAAGGCCTCGGCGCCGCCCCGGATGAATCCCGGGCCGGCCGATCCGTCAGGGGCCCACCAGCGGGTGTCGAAGCCCAGCACGACCCGGTGGGCGGGCCCCATGTGAAGCGTGTCCAGCGCGGCCCTCCACGCCGGCGGCACGGGGTCGAGCCGCCCGTCGGTGGCGGCCGTCATCCGCTTGAGCGCCCCCAGCGGCAACGTGACGATGGCCCGGGGCGCGGCCACCTCCGCGGCTTCACCGTCCGGGGTGCGAACCGAGACGCGCACCAGGCCGGCTCGCCAGGCCAGCCCGCGCACGACGGTGGCGAGCCGAACCTCGACCCGGGCGGAGTTCCACCGCTCGGTGATTCGCCGGACCAGCGCGCCGTAGCCCTCGCGAATCCGGTGCAGGTCGTCGCCGCCCTTCTCCTCCGCGAGCTCGTTCTCGGCCAGCGCGCGAGTGCCCATCAGCGCGAGGTCGGCGGCGTGGAAGCTCTCGATGTATTGGCTCACGGCCTGGAGCTCACTGGTGCGGCCGAGCAGTGCCCCGTGGTCGCGGATGAGCTCGGCCACCGGTCGGTCGGGCTCGGCTGTGCAGGTCTCGAGGAGCCGCGCGAGCGATGCGCGAATGTCGGGAAGGGGAGGCGTGCCGATGAGCTCGTCCGGCCGTGCACGCCGGGGGACGCTCTCGAGCGTCAGATCCAGCTCCCGGATCAGGGCGAGCAGTTCCCGCGGCCGCCCGTGCACAAACTCGGCGCCGAGCTCGACGGGGTACCGCAGGCCCGGATCGTCCACCGTGTGGATGCGCCCGCCGATCCGGTCCCTCGCCTCGAGGACCACGACGTGCCGGCCGGCGGCGGCCAGCCGTTCGGCCGCGGCGAGTCCCGCCATGCCGGCCCCGAGGACCAGGACGTCGGCGCCGGGCACGCTGTCCAGCCTGTCACCGTGAGCGCAGCGAAGGGGCCATGCGTCGAGTCATGGCCCCTTCGCCGCGCTCACGGTGACACGGGCCAAGCCCGCGCGGGCTCTCACTCGTACCGCAGCGCGGCGATGGGATCGAGCCGCGCCGCCCGACGCGCGGGCCAGATGCCGAAGAAGAGGCCCACCAGCGCGCTGAAGCCGAACGCCACGACCACGGCCGACGGCGAGATCAGCGTGTTCCACTGCATCACGCGCGCGAGCACCATGGTGGTCGCGACGCCGAGCAGGACGCCGATCGCTCCGCCCAGGATACACAGGGTGAGGGCCTCGATGAGGAACTGGAGCAGGATGTTGCCACGGGTGGCGCCGAGCGCCTTGCGGACCCCGATCTCGCGCGTCCGCTCGGTGACCGACACGAGCATGATGTTCATGATGCCGATGCCGCCGACCACGAGGCTCACGGCGGCGATGCTCGCGAGCAGCGTGGTGAAGACCTGGGTGGCCTGCTGCTGGGTCTGCAGGATGTCCTGCTGATTGCGGATGGTGAAGTCGTTCTCGCCGCCGGGACGGATGTGGTGCTCCCGGCGGAGTACCCGCTCCAGGTCCACCATGCCCTGCTGAATGGGTACGCCGTCCTCCACCTGAATCGACATCGAGCGGAGCCGCTTGCTGCCGAACACCCGGTACTGTGCCGTCTGCAGCGGGATGATGATCTGCTCGTCCGGATTCTGGAAGCCGCCGGAGGCTCCCTTGGTGCTCAGCACGCCCAGGATCTCGAACGGGATGCCGCGGATCAGGATCGTCTGGTGGATCATCGCCGCCGGGTTGCCACCGAACATCTCCGGTACCGCGGAGCCGAGCACGGCGTAGCGCTGGCGGGCGGCATCGTCGCCGTTGGTGAACATCCGGCCGTAGGGGATCGTATAGTTCCGGACGTCGGTGTAGTTGGCGGTGGTGCCGATGATCTGCAGGTTGCGATTCTGGTTGCCGAAGACGACCTGCTGGGAGGACTGGGCCTCCGGCACGACGGCCTTGAGCAGCGTGGCGTCGCGGACGAGCGCGTCGTAGTCGTCCGTGCTGAGCACGGTGCGGTCGGTGATCATGATCGCGCCGCTCCGGCCCTGGCCCGCGAAGACCGTGAACACGTTCGCGCCCAGCGCGGCGATCCGCTCTTCCACGGCCTTCTGGGCCCCGGTTCCCAGCGCCACCATCGTGATCACGGCGCCCACGCCGATGATGATGCCCAGCATCGTCAGGACCGAGCGGAGCGCGTTCGACCGGATGGACGACAGCGCGACGGCGACCGTCTCCCCGAACAGCATGGCTACCGCCCGGCCGGTGGCGGAGTGCCGCTCGTGCCCCCGGCTCCGCCGGACGTCTGCTGCCGCATGCCGGGGACCGCGCCCCCGCCGGTGACCTGGTTCATGCGGCGCTGCATGTCCTGCTGCGACTGGACCAGGCTCGCGCTCGGCAGGATGTAGACCGAGTCGCCGAGGGAGAGGCCGCCCAGTACCTCGCTATAGTCCAGGTCGGTGAGGCCGGTCCGGATCCATACCGGCGTCGGGACGCCGTTGCGCTTGGCGAAGACGATGTAGCGTCCCCCGGCTGCCTCCGAGCCCCGGGTTCGCCGGCCCGTGCCCGTCCCGGCGCGCGCCTGGCTCCGCCAGCCGGCGGAATCCGGGCGCAGGCGGCGCAGCGAGTCGCGTCGCAAGCCGCGGAGCGAATCGGGCGGGCCCCGGAGCGTATCGCGCCCCCCGCCGACGCCCGTCCCCGCCGTGGCCCCGGCGCTGCTCGCGCTCTGTGCCGCCTGGGCGGCGAGCTGCCGCTGCACCTCGTCCGCGGCCAGCCCCAGCACCTGCGCGGCGGAGCCGACGTCCCGCTGGGTCCGGAGCGCGGCGTTGGGAACCGCGGGCACGCCCTCCCGGCTGCCGATGTGGATCTCGACCTCCGTGTTCATACCGGGGCGGAGCAGTCCCTCCCGGTTCTGGATCCGGACCAGCACCGGAAACACGGTCACGTTCTGCTCGGTCTGCGCCTGCGGCTCGATCTTGAGGACGGTGCCGTCGAAGGGGCGGTTGGGATAGGCGTCGACGGTGATGGTGGCCTGCTGGCCGGGCTGCACCTTGCCGATGTCGGTCTCGTCCACCAGCGTCCGGACCTGCACGAGGTTGAGGTCGGCCATCTGGAGCAGCGTGGTCCCGCCGCTGACATTCGAGGTGGCCGAGGCGATGACGGTGCCGCGCTCGACGGTCTTCGCGATGATCGTACCCGTAATGGGCGCACGGACATCGGTGTCCTCGAGCTGGATTCGCGCGTTGTCCACGGCCACGCGCGAGCGCACGACCTGGGCGCTCGCGTCGGCGTAGTCGAGCAGCGCCTGCTCGTGTTCCTGCTCCGTGATCGACTGGGACTTGTACAGCTCGTCGGCCCGCCGCTTCTGGCTGGTCGCGTTGGTGAGCTTCGCCTGGGCCACGTCCAGGTCCGCCTGGGCCTGCGCCAGGGTATTGCGCGCGTTGCGCGGGTCGATGCGCACGAGCGGCGCGCCCCGCTTGACCAGCTGGCCGGTTTCCGCGTTGAGCTGAAGCACCTCGCCCGATGCCTTTGATTTCACCTCGACCGTAGTATCCGGCTGGATCGCGCCCGCGGCCTGGGCCGACACGACGATGTCGCGTTGCTCGACGGGCACGGCGCGATAGACCACCTGGGGCGTCTCCTTCTTGCAGCCGGTGGCAAGCGCCAGGATCGCCAGGATCGGGGTCACTCCGAGCGCAGCGAGCGCGCCCGTCCCGCGGCAGGCTCCCTGCGCCGGCTTCACGCGGTCCTCCCGGCGGCGAAGTCGCGCTCCACTCGCCCATCCTTCAGGTGCACCTGGCGCCGCGCGTGGGCCGCGATGTCGGCCTCGTGGGTCACGAGCAGGATGGTCTGCCCCTCCCGATACAGCGCCTCGAACAGGCCCATGATCTCCTCGCTCGTGGCGCTGTCGAGGTTGCCCGTCGGCTCGTCGGCCAGGAGGATGCTGGGCTTGTTCACCAGCGCCCGCGCGATCGCCACCCGCTGGCGCTGGCCGCCGGAGAGCTCGTTGGGCCGATGCTGCATCCGGTCCCCGAGCCCGACGCGCGTCAGTGCCTCCGTGGCGAGCGCGCGTCGTTCGCGGCCGCCCAGCCCCGCGTACACCAGCGGCAGCTCCACGTTCTGCAGCGCGGAGGCCCGCGGCAGCAGGTTGAACGTCTGGAACACGAAGCCGATTTCCTTGTTGCGGATCCGGGCCAGCTCGTCGTCCCCCAGCTCGGAGACCCGGTGGCCGTTGAGCCAGTACTCGCCGCCCGTCGGGCTGTCGAGGCACCCGATCAGGTTCATGAGCGTCGACTTGCCCGAGCCCGAAGGCCCCATGATCGCCACGAATTCGTTCTTCCGGATCACCAGGTCGGCGCCGCCAAGCGCGTGCACCACTTCGCCGCCCATGTCGTATTCGCGCTGCAGGTTCCGCGTCACGATCACGGCGTCCCGGGGGATGTCCGTCGGCAGCATGGCCATGCGCTCGGCAGTGTCGCCCATCTGCGCGGTCACAGGGTCCGTCCGATCAGCGCCTCGAGCTGTGCCTTGGCGCGGAGATAGTCGAATCGGGCGTTCACCACGTCCACCTCCGCCTGATTGAGGGCTTCCTGCGAGGTCAGCACGTCCACGATCGTCGAGGCGCCCAG
>DASSYY010000195.1:0-10750 GCA_035703025.1 Gemmatimonadales bacterium
GGCAGGCGGGCAGGCGGGCAGGCGGGCAGGCTGGCAAGACGCATATCGCGCCGGGATCCCGAGCGCAAGCGTGGGAACTTTCCGGTTGGTGTCGATCAATGCTCGAGAAGGTCCCTGGCCTTGGGGATGCGGGTATGTCGCAGTTCCGACCGCCTGACCGCCTGACAAGACCGACCGCCCGACAAACCGACCGCCCGACCGCCCGCCCGCCCGTTCCGCAACTTCCGATCGCCGCGTACATTACCCGCCGTGACGTACAATTCCTTCCTGTCCCCCGACATCCTGGTGGTGCGGTTCAGCTCGATCGGCGACATCCTGCTGACGACCCCCCTCCTGCGAGCGATCCGCACGAAGTGGCCCGGCGCCCGGGTGACCGTGTTGACGAGACGCCAGTACGTCTCGCTCGTGAGCGACAACCCCAATGTCACCGAGGTCTTCGGCATCGGCCCCCAGCAGGGTGCCCGCAGCATCGCCGCCCAGATCAAGGCCGTCAAATACTCCCACATCCTGGACTTGCAGGGTGGGCTCCGGACCTTCCCCCTGCGGCTGCTGGCGCCCGGACCATGGTACGGGTATTCCCACCGGCGGCTCGCCCGGGCGCTCCTGATCCGCTTCAAACACAACAGCTACCAGGAGCACGTCCCGGTGGCCGAGCGCTACTTCGAGGCCGCGAGCGACCTCGGCGTGGAGCCCGACGGCGGGCCGCCGGAGTTCTACCTGAATCCGGTGTCGGAGGAGAAGGCGGCGGGGTGGCTCGCCCGGGCGCGGGTCGGCACCAAGCGGCCGATGGTGGCGATCGCGCCGGGCGCGGCCCACGCCACCAAACGCTGGCCGGTCGAGCACTGGATCAAGCTGGTCCGCCAGATCGTCAACACCGGCGCCGACGTCGTCGCGCTCGGCGGCCCCGAGGACTCCGCCATGGGCGCCGAGATTGCGGCGCGCGGCGGATCCTACGTAGCGAGCGCCGCCGGCGACGTCAACCTCCAGGAGACCGGCGGCATCCTGCGCCGGGCCGCCGCGCTCATCTCCGGCGACACCGGCGTGATGCACATGGCCACGGGCGTCGGCACACCGGTCGTGGCGATGTTCGGACCGACTGTGCGCCAGTTCGGCTATTTCCCCTACAACGCCCACGCCAGCGTGGTCGAGCGCAACCTGGATTGCCGACCGTGCAGCAGCCACGGCGGACCCGAGTGCCCGCTCGAGCATCACCTCTGCATGCGCGAGATCCTGCCGGACATGGTGTTCACCACGCTGACTCGAACGCTCGCGTGAGCGGGTGGGATCCGGCCGCCACGGCGTTGCTGCACGCCTTGCCGCAGGCGGCGCGCGGCCCGCGGCGCGAGGGCATCTTCGCGCTCTGGCTTACGGTCCGCGTCGCTCAGGACCTGGTCCGCGATCCGCCGCCCACCGACCGGGCCCACCGCCGCCGGCTCCAGGCGCTGGAGCACCGGCTGTCCAGTCTCACCGTCCCACCCCCGCTCCGCCGCGCCCTTGCCGCCGCGCTCAATCAGTTGAAGGAGGCGCGGCCGGAGACCGCGGCCCAAGTACTCAGCCAGCTGGTGGCACCCGCGCGCGAGGCCGGCGGCGCCGAAGCGGGCGACGCGCTGGCCCAGGCGGCGCGCGCCGCGCGGGCCGCCGTTCGCGCAGAGCGCGCGTGACCCGCCGGGAGCCGGAGGTCTCGTTCGAGGCGGTAGTGGAGCGCATCGACGCCACCGCGCCCGGAGCGGCGGCGGGGGACACCGTGCCGAGCGGGTTCCCTTCCCTCGATCGCGTGCTCGGCGGCGGCTTCCGTCGGCAGGACCTCGTGGTCCTGGGCGGCGACGTGGGCAGCGGCAAGTCGGCGCTGGCGCTCGCCATCGCGGTCCGGGCGGCGCTCGCCGGAACGCCCACGCTCTACCTCTCCGGCGAGATGAGCCCGGAGCGGGTCCTGGAGCGTGCGCTCGCGCTCGAAGGCCGGGCCGCGATCGACGACCTCCGCCAGGGCCGGCTCGATGCGCAGAGCCGCGCCGCGGTGGGCGCGGCGGCGGTGCGGCTGCGCGGCATCCCGCTCCTGCTCCGGCCGCTGCTCGGCGCCGACTTCGGCGAGGTGTCGTCCTCGCTGGACCAGGTCCCGGGCCGCGGTCTGGTGGTGGTCGACGCGCTCCACCTCGCGCCGACGCCGCAGCCCGCGGATAGGCTCGACGAGCGGATCACCCTCGCGGTGCGCGCGCTCAAGGCGCTCGCGCTGGAGCGGAATCTGGCGGTGCTCGCCCTGGCGCAGTTGCCGGGTCATCGCGCCGATCGCCCCGACCCCCGCCCGACGCTCGACGACCTCGGCGCGCTGGGAAGCATCAAGCAGACGGCGGATGTGGTGCTCGGGATCTTCCGGGAGGAGATGTACCGGCCGGGCCAGGGCGTGGAGGGGGCAACGGAGCTGATCGTCGCCAAGAACCGGAACGGGCCGACCGGATTCGTGGATCTCTTCTTCTACGCGCGGTGGCTCAGGTTCGAGGACCTGCTGGATCCCGAGCGCTAGCCGGGATCAGGAGGCCGGCTTCGCTGCCGCGCTGTCCGCCTTGGTGAGCACGGCCCCCGACAACTCGACCACGGTCCCGGCGCCGTCCTCCGCCGGCCGGATGCGCACCCAGAGCGGCGGACCGTTCTGCTGGGCGAAGAGCACGGTGGCCCCCTCCGCATCCTTCGCGTCGTTCACCAGCTTCCAGTTGCCGGTCTTGAACACGCCGCGGTAGTAGTTGGCCACCTCGTCGGCGCCGGCGGGCGATCGGACCGTCACCTGCAAGGCATCCGGCCCGCCGGTGCGGCCGATGAACTTCGCCGCCGGGGGCAGCGGAATGTTGGGCAGCGCCTGGTTGAGCTGCGCGATCTTGGGGGCCTTGTCGCCGCAGGCCGCGAGGGCCGCGCAGAGCACCAGCCAGCGGATTTTGGTGGGAATCATAGGGGTGGGAGACTAGCGGGCGGCGCGCCGGGGGTCAAGCCCGCCGGTTTGCCGCAAACGGCTGTCGCGCTTATGTTTCCGCCTACCAAACCTCGCCCGCATCAAGGAGTTGGCCATGGCCGGCCACAGCAAGTGGAAGCAGATCAAGCGCAAGAAGGCCGTCACCGACGCCCGCCGCGCCTCGTCCTGGACCAAGGTCATCCGCGAGATCACCGTCGCCGCCAAGGCGGGCGGCGGCGACCCCGGCGGCAACCCGCGACTCCGCACCGCCATCGACGCGGCCAAGGCGGTGAACATGCCGTGGGACAACATCGACCGGGCGATCAAGAAGGGCACGGGCGAGCTCGAAGGCAGCATCTACGAGGAGCTCACCTACGAGGGCTATGGGCCGGGCGGTGCCGCGATCTTCATCGAGGCCACGACCGACAATCCGAACCGGACGGTCGCCGAGATCCGGCACGCGTTCAGCCGGAACGGCGGCAACCTCGGCGCCACCAACTCAGTGGCCTGGATGTTCGACCGGAAGGGGCAGATCTATCTCGACGCCACCAAGTCCGAGGAGGATGCCACGCTCGAGGCCGCGCTCGATGCCGGCGCCGAGGACTTCGCCCGCGAGGGCGACCAGTACGTCGTCACCACGGCGCCCGCCGCCCTCCACGCGGTGCAGGACGCGCTCGCCGCGCGGAAGCTCGCCATCGACTCGGCCGAGCTCACGATGGTCCCCAAGAACACGGTCAAGGTCGAGGGCGCGGACGCCGAGCGCATTCTCAAGCTCATGGAGGTCCTCGAAGAGCTGGACGACGTGTCCCGGGTCTCCTCGAACTTCGACATCGACGCCGCCCAGCTGGCCGAGGCCGAGGCCTGAGAGCTTTCCCGTGAGAGTGCTGGGCATCGACCCGGGGACGGCCGTCCTCGGGTACGGGGTCGTGGAGAGCGGGTCCGGCCTGCATCCGCGACTGCTGGAGTGCGGCACCCTCACGACCGCGGCCCGTGATCCCCTGCCGGCCCGCCTCCGCGTGATCCACGACGGCATCACCGCCCTGATCTCGCGCCACGCGCCCGACGCGGTGGCGGTCGAAAGCGCGTTCTACGCCAAGAACGTGCGGACGACGGTGGTGCTGAGCCACGCGCGGGGCGTCATCCTGCTGGCCGCCGAACAGGCGGGGCTCGCGATCGCGGAGTACTCGCCGGCCCAGGTGAAGAAGACCGTCGTGGGCCGCGGCGCCGCGCTCAAGCCTCAGGTGGCCTACATGGTGGCGCAGCTCCTCCGGCTTCGCACGCCGCCCCAGCCGGCGGACGCGGCGGACGGGGTCGCGGTGGCGCTGGCCCACCTGCTCATCGGCACCCGGCAGGCGGCGTTCTTCCGCCAGGTGACGGGCGCGCGATGATCGCCTCGGTCTCGGGCGTGCTCGCCGACCGCACGGGCGACACGATCGTGGTACAGACCGACGGCGGCGTGGGCTATGCGGTCACCGTGCCTGCGGGCGTGGCCGAGCGGCTGCCGGCCGCGGGCGGCCGCGTGAGCCTTCACACCGAGCTGGTGGTGAAGGAAGACGGCTGGGCGCTCTACGGCTTCGACCGGCCGGTCGAGCGGATGGTGTTCCAGCGGCTGCTCGGAGCGAGCGGCTTCGGCCCCAAGCTGGCGCTGGCGCTGCTCTCGGCGCTGGGACCGGAGCGCACGGTGCGGAGCGTCCTGGCCCGCGACCTGGCGGCGCTCAGCTCGGTGAGCGGCGTCGGGAAGAAGAAGGCGGAGCGGCTGGTGCTGGAGCTGCAGGACAAGTTCGGCGACGTGTCGCTCGAAGCGCACGCGCCCCGCGCCGCCGGCACCGAGGAGGCGGTACGTGCGCTGATGGGCCTGGGCTACGGCCCCGGAGCGGCCGACGACGCGGTGCGCATCGCGCTGGCCGATGGGGCATCCCAGGAGACCTCGCAACTGATCCGGCGGGCTCTGCAGCAGCTCGCCGCCGCCCGGGGAGGGCGATGACCGTGATGAGCGTGCCCGCCGTGACCGCCGAATGGAACTGCACCCGCTGCGGCAGCACCAACCGCAAGCTGGTACCGGCCGACACCACCAGCACCCGCGACCGCTGCAATCACTGCCGGGCCTGGCACATCGTCGAGCCCGACAGCCGTCCGGTGCGGTGGAACGCGCGGCTGGACGATTGATTGGCGCGGGCGTCACGAATCACCGGCGTCTGGCCTCTTACCACGGAGACTCAGAGGGCACGGAGAACAGCAAGGAGGTATTGTTGTTGCTTTCGCGTACCACCCTCGTTTTCTCCGTGCCTCTGTGCCTCTGTGGTGAACGACGAGAACCAAACCGACCACTGACGCAGGCATAGCATGAACAGGCTGCAGGTCACGACCCCCGAGCCGCTGCCCGAAGAGACCGGCGTCGACGCCGCGCTCCGGCCGTCGCGGCTGGACGAGTTCGTGGGTCAGGCGCAGGTGAAGGCCTCGCTCCAGATCGCGATCGATGCCGCCAAGGGCCGCCGCGAGACCCTGGACCACACCCTGTTCTTCGGGCCGCCCGGGCTAGGCAAGACCACGCTCGCGATGCTCATGGCCCGCGAGATGGGCGTCCAGCTCCGGACGACCTCGGGCCCCGTGCTGGAGAAGCCGGGCGACCTCGTCGGCCTGCTCACCTCGCTCGGCCCCGGCGACATGCTCTTCATCGACGAGATCCACCGGATGAAGCCGGCGCTCGAGGAATTCCTCTATCCGGCGATGGAGGATTACCGGGTGGACGTCCGCATCGCCGACGGCCCGCACGCCCAGACCATCCCGATGGCGCTCGAGCGCTTCACCCTGATCGGGGCGACCACCCGGTTCGGGCTGCTCACGCCGCCGATGCGCGCCCGTTTCGGGCTGGTCGAGCGACTGGGGTTCTACCCGCCCGACGAGCTGCAGCAGATCGTCACCCGCTCCGCCGCCATCCTCCAGGTGCCGACGGACGCGGCCGGCGCATCGGAGATCGCCCGGCGGAGCCGGGGGACGCCGCGGGTCGCCAACCGGCTGCTCCGGCGGGTGCGCGACTACGCCCAGGTAAAGGGCGACGGCCGGATCGACGCGGCCATCGCCGCCGCCGCACTGGCGCGGCTCAACGTCGACGAGTTCGGCCTCGACGACATGGACGCGCGAATCCTCACCACGATCATCGAGAAGTTCGCGGGTGGTCCCGTGGGCCTCGGCACGGTGGCCGTAGCCGTGGGCGAGGACGCCGGCACCCTCGAGGATGTCTACGAGCCATATCTCATCCAGCAGGGCTTCCTGGAGCGGACGCCGCGCGGGCGCTGTGCCACGGCGCTCGCCTACCGTCGCTTCGGGCTGACGCCGCCCGCGGGACAGGCGACGATCTTTGACGGCTGAGCACCTCCGCACCGCCGATTTCGACTACGACCTGCCGCCCGAGCTCATCGCCCAGGAGCCGCTCGCGGACCGGGCCGGGAGCCGCCTGCTGATGGTCCTGCGGGCCGACCGCCGGCTCGGCGCGGCCCCCGATCGGCGGTCGGCCGAGCGGCCGGCCCACGAGCATGGCCGCCGCCGTGCCCCGGTGGCGCCCGCCCCGCTCCCGCCCGGCGAGCGGCTCTCGGTCGGCGGCGGCGTGCTGGCCGACTCGTGGTTCGCCCAGCTGACCTCGCTCATTCCCGCCGGCGACCTGGTCGTCCTCAACACTACGCGCGTGCGGCACGCGCGCCTGCTCGGCACCCGGCCGTCGGGCGCGCCGGCGGAGGTGCTGCTGGTGCATCCGGCCGCCGAGGGCGGGTGGATCGCCCTCGGCAAGCCGGGCAGCGCGCTGCAGCCGGGGAAGCGGATCGCGCTCGACGACGAGGTCGCGGTCGAGACCCTCGAGGTGCTGGGCGACGGCCACCGGCGCGTGACTTTCGTCGGCGCGACGGCGGAGGAGGCGATCCGCCGCTTCGGCCGGCTGCCGCTTCCGCCCTACATCACGCGCGACCCCACCGACGTCGACGAGCACCGGTATCAGACGGTCTACGCGCGGGCGGAGGGCAGCGTGGCCGCCCCGACCGCTGGGCTGCACTTCACCACCGCGCTGCTCGACAGCCTCACCGCCAAGGGCGTCCTCGTCTCGGGCCTGGACCTGCAGGTGGGCCCCGGGACGTTCAAGCCGGTGGACGTCGAGGACCCGGCCCTGCACCCGATGCATCCCGAGCGCTACGAGATCTCCGCGCGGCTCGCCGGGCTCATCGAGCTGGTGCGCGAGCAGGGCGGACGCGTCTGGGCGGTCGGCACCACGGTGGTCCGCGCGCTCGAGAGCGCGGCCGGGCCGGACGGCACCGTGCGCGCGGGCGCCGGCGAGACCAGTCTGCTCATCACGCCGGGCTACGGCTTCCGCGTCGTCGACCGGTTGCTCACCAACTTCCACCTGCCCCGCTCCACCCTGCTCATGCTCGTGAGCGCCTTCGCCGGCCACGAGCTGACGCTGGCGGCCTACCGCCATGCCGTTGCGCAGCGGTATCGGTTCTACTCCTACGGCGACGCGATGGTGATCCTCTGACCCGGAGACTCCGATGACCTTCGCCAATCCGGCCGGCGGCGCCGCCGCGGCCGCGACCGGGTACGTGCGTGCGCTGCTCGACCTGCTGGGCGACCGTGACCCGCTCGAGATCGCCTCGCAGCAGATCGCCTGGCTCGAGCGCCGCACCGCGGGGCTCGACGACGCCACGCTCCGGCGGCCCGAGGCGCCGGGGAAGTGGTCCGCGATCGAGGTGATCCAGCACCTGGCCGACACCGAGGTGGTCTATGCTTGGCGCACGCGCCAGGTCCTCGCGGAGGACCGTCCGGCCATCCAGGGCTATGACCAGGACGCCTGGGCCCGGACGCTCGGCTACGCCTCGGTGCCGCTGGACGTGGCCCTCGGACAGCTCCGGGGGGTCCGGACCGCGAATCTCCGGCTCTGGCGGTCGCTCACGCCCGCGGCGCGCGAGCGGGTGGGGCTGCACAGCGAACGGGGGCCGGAGAGCCTCGACCTGCTGATCCGGATGATGGGTGCGCACGATCTGGTCCACCGGCGGCAGATCGACCGGGTGCTGACGGCGGCGGGGGCGCCGGCCCGGTGAGGGCCGGCGCGCCGGCGCGCTGATGTTCGAGTTCCGCCTCGACGCCACCGAGGGCGCCGCCCGGGCCGGCACCCTCACTCTCCCGCACGGCCAGGTCGAGACGCCGGCGTTCATGCCGGTCGGCACCCACGGCGTGGTCCGCGGCCTGAGCCCGGGGGACGTGGCCCGGACCGGCGCGCAGATCGTGCTGGGCAACACGTACCATCTGCACTTGCGTCCCGGCGAGGCGGTCGTCGAGCGGATGGGGGGCCTCAACCGGTTCACCACCTGGCCGCGACCGATGCTCACCGACTCCGGCGGCTTCCAGGTCTTCTCGCTCGAGGGACTGCGGCGCATCGGCGAGGACGGCGTCGAGTTCCAGAGCCACGTCGACGGCACCTACCGGACCCTCACGCCCGAGCGGGCGATCGAGATCCAGGCCGCGCTCGGCGCCGACGTGGCGATGGTGTTCGACCACGTCGTGCCGGGCCAGGCGCCCTACGAGCTCGCGCGTGAAGGGATGGAGCGGACGCTGAGATGGCTCGACCGCTGCAAGGCGAGGCATGCGCAGCTCACGGACGTCCAGCAGACCCTCTGGCCCATCATCCAGGGCGGCACCCACGACGACCTGCGGCTCCGCTCGCTCGAGGGCACGCTGGAGCGCGGGCCCTGGACCGGCGTCGCCATCGGCGGGCTCTCGGTGGGCGAGCCCAAGCCGGTGATGCACCGCGTGCTCGAGCTGCTCGATCCCGCCCTGCCCCGCGAGACGCCCCGTTATCTTATGGGGGTCGGGTTTCCACCGGATCTGCTCGAGGGAATCGCCCGCGGCGTGGACCTGTTCGACTGCGTCGCCGCGACCCGGAACGGCCGCCACGGGACGGCATGGCTGCCCACGGGCCGGGTCAACGTGCGGGGCGCCGCGCTGAGGGGGTCGAGCGAGCCGCTCGATCCCGAGTGCGACTGCGAGACGTGCACCACCTATCCGCGCGGCTACCTGCGGCATCTCTTCGTGGTCGAGGACATGCTCGGGCTCCGGCTGATCTCGCTGCACAACATCCGGTTTCTGGTCCGGCTGGGCGAGCAGGCGCGCGCCCACATCCTGGCCGGGACGTTCGACGGCTGGAGCCGCGAGTGGCTCCGCCGCCACTATGCTCGAGGGACCTGAGGGAGACGTCATGTTTCAGGCGCCAGGCGGGACGGGCGGAGGACTCACGGTCCTGCTGCTGCAGATGGCGGCGATCGGCCTCGTGTTCTACTTCCTCATCCTGCGCCCCTCGGGCCAGGCGCGGAAGAAGCACGCGGAGCTGCTCACCAATCTCAAGAAGGGCGACGAGGTGATGACCAGTGGCGGCCTCATCGGCAAGGTGCGCGACATCAAGGAGGTCGAGACCGGCGGCGTGAAGGAGACACGCGTCACGCTCGAGACCGGCACCGCGACCGTGGTGGTCGAGCGCTCGCGCATCGTGCGGATCGGCGCCACCTCGGCTCCCGGGGCGCCCGCGGCATGAGCCTGCTGTCCCTGCACCTGCTGGGCTCGCCCGTGCTCCGGCAGCGAAGCCGGGAGGTCGGCGCCGTGGACGACGAGGTCCGCCGCCTGGTCGACGACATGTTCGAGACGATGGACGCGGCGCGCGGGGTGGGCCTCGCCGCCAACCAGGTCGGCGTGGCGCGGCGGGTGGCGGTGGTGGATGCCGACGAGGACCGCTTCGAGATGATCGACCCCGTCATCCTCGAGACCGAGGGCCGCGCGGCCGCCGAGGAAGGCTGCCTCTCGATCCCCGAGATCTACGGCGACGTCAGCCGGCCCGAGCGGGTGGTCATCGAGGCCACCGACCGGCACGGCAACCGGTACCGCAAGGAAGCCGACGGGCTCAAGGCCCGCGCCATTCAGCACGAGATCGACCACCTCGACGGCATTCTCTTCCTCGACCACCTGAGCCTGATCAAGCGACAGATGCTGCTCGCCCGCTACCGGCGGGAGCACAAGGACGACACGGGATACCTCAAAGAGGTGCAGCCGGAATCGGCCAGCTCGGAGTGATGCGGATCGTCTTCTTCGGGACACCGGAGTTCGCCGTGCCGTCGCTCCGGGCCCTGCTGCGGGAGCGGTATCAGGTGGTGGGCGTGGTGACCCAGCCGGACAAGCCGCACGGCCGCTCGCGGTCCACGCTGGTCCCGCCCCCGGTGAAACAGGAGGCGGAGCGGTCCGGAATTCCAGTCCTCCAGCCCGACCGGCCGATCGGGGACGTCTTTCTCGCCGGACTGCGCCGGCTCGAGCCCGACCTCGGCGTCGTCGTCGCCTACGGACACCTGCTCCGCCCCGCCGTGCTCGACCTCCCCGCCCGCGGCATGATCAACGTCCACGCCTCGCTGCTCCCGCGCTGGCGCGGTGCCGCCCCCATCCAGCATGCCATTCTCGCGGGCGACTCCGAGACCGGGGTCAGCATCATGCAGATGGAGCAGGGATTGGACAGCGGCCCGGTGCTGCACCGGATCGCCACGCCGGTCGACCCCGGTGAAACCGCCGGCTCGCTCGCGACCCGGCTGGCCGAACTCGGGGCGACCGCGCTGGTGGATGCGCTCTCGCTGCTTGCCGCAGGTTTCGCCAAGCCGGAGCCGCAGGACCCCGCCGGCGTCACTCTCGCTCCCAAGATCGACCGGACCAGCGCGCGGCTCGACTGGCACCGCGACGCGGGGGCGCTCGCGCGCCAGGTGCGCGCGTTCGATCCCGCGCCCGGCGCCTGGACGACCC
>DASSYY010000301.1:0-20091 GCA_035703025.1 Gemmatimonadales bacterium
CTCGCGGCTGCCGCCGCGGTGACCGGGCTCGAATGGTCGCTGGGCGGTCCCGACCGCGAGCGCGCCGGCGGAGGCCTGGCAGGCGTTCATAAGCAAATTGATGACCACCTGCTCGAGCCCATGCCGGTCGCCCTGCACGCAGGGCAGTCCGGACTCCATGTGGAGCGCGAGGTTGCGGCCCTTGAGCAGCCCCTGGCGCTCCAGAAACTCGACGGCGGTGCCCACCGCCCCGTTGAGATCGGCCTGGCCGGGCCCCTCGACCCGGGCGCCGCCGGCGCGGCGGTCGGGCCGGGCGTAGTCGAGCAATCCCTGCACAATGCGGTCGACGCGGCCAATCGCGACGTGCATCTGGGCCGTGATGTCGCGGTCGCTGCCCCGCTGCCGGAGGACCTCGACGTAGGTCCCGAGCGCGCCGAGCGGGTTGCGGATCTCGTGGGCGACCCCGGCGGCGAGGCGGCCGATGCCGGCCAGCTTCTCGACCCGGACGACGTGGCTCTGCACGTCCAGCAGCTCCTCCGCCATGCCGCGGTAGCGGGCGGACAGCGCCTCGAGCTCCCGGGTCTCGTACGACGGCGGCGCGGCGGGCAGCTCGCCCGCGGCGAGCACATCGGCTTCGGCCGCGAGCACCTGCAGGGGTCGGATCACGAGGCGGTGCACCACGTAGGCGCCGAAGCAGACGAAGACCGCGGTGCTGCCGATCCAGAGCCCTGCCAGCGGCCAGAAGGCCTCGCGCACGTCGCCGCCCAGGAGCAGCACCGTGGTGAGGCCGACGAGCAGAACCGCCGCCGATGTGACGAAGCCCAGGCTGACCAGGAGCTCGGTGCGGAGCGAGCGGCGCGGCGGCGTCATGCGCTCAGCCGCGGCCGCCGGGCTCGCTCACGCGCACTTCGGCTCGCCGTTGGCCGTGGCCGGCGCGAGCACGGCGGCGTTGCCGTAGAAGATCGCGCAGGTCTTGGCGGTGCCGGTGTAGCTCGCCGTCGCCGACCAGCCGCCGCCGACGATGCTCACCATCGTGACCGTGGTGCCGGTGCTGGGCCGGTACGGGAACGCCACATTGGGAATCGCGCCGCCGTAGTACGCCCCGTTGTCACTGAGATAGGCTTCCTGCGCGGTCACCAGGTTGCGCAGGTCGCTCTTCATCGTGGCCAGGAACGCGCGCTCCTTGGTGGAGGCGAACTTGGGGATCGCGATCGCCGACAGAATGCCGATGATCACCACGACGATGAGCAGCTCGATCAGGGTGAAGCCGCGATTGGAAGTCCTCATACGCTCTGATCTCCGTGAGAAAGCGCTGCTTTCGTCCAGGTGCACTGCCCGTCAGGGTTCAGGTGTTACTGCTCGTTAGCGTCAGGAGCCTAAGGCAAGGGCGGCGACCCGAAGACCGCCGCCCTTTTGAAGCCTCGGTAGTTACGATCGAGTTACGGCGTGCACTTCGGCTCGCCCTCGGCCGTCGCCAGACCCAGCGACGTGGCGCCATCGCCGACGTAGATGTCGCAGACCTTACCGGTCGCGGTGTGCGTGGTGCCCGCGTTCCAGCCATTGCCGCTGAGCGACACGTTCACGGTCACACCAGCCGACGGCACGTAGTGCGTGGTGGCGTCGAGCTCGGCCGGGGCGCCGCCCAGGTTGGACGCGGTACCGGCCAGGTAGACCTGGTTATCCGAGAAGTAGGCCTCTTCCGCGGTGACCAGGTTCCGCAGGTCGGACTTCATGGCCGCGAGGTACGCCTTCTCCTTCGTGCTGGCGAACTTCGGAATCGCGATCGCGGCCAGGATGCCGATGATGACGACCACGATCAACAGCTCGATCAGGGTAAAGCCCTTGCGATTCTGCATACTTCCTCCGGGTGAGTGAGCGGCGACGTGGCCGAGCCGACGGTTGACGGTGTAGGCGTCGGACTGGTCGGGAGGAAGGCAACGTGCATGCCACCCCCCGGGTCCGGCGCTCAACACCTTCCAGCGGAAGTGGTTAGGAGGCGAACGAAAATCCTTGCGGCAGGCCCCGGAGGGTCTCGGGGAACAGGATTTTGCAAGAGCGCCGAACGGGCGTTCCGCCGGTGCGCAAATCGTTGCGCGTCCGTTCGATGCGAAGGTAGGGCCGGGATGCGGCGGCGGCGGGACCTGAAAGCTGCGGGAATGGGCGGGGGAGCGCGGCGGCGGGATCGGTCTGCCAGAGTAAGATCCGCCTCCCGCCCCCCTACGCCTTCACTTCCACCTGCTCCTCGTACCGGCTGAGCTTCCGGTACAGCGTGCTCGGGTCGATCCCCAGCACCTCGGCCGCCCGGGTCTTGTTTCCCCCCTCCGCCTGGAGCACCCACATGATGTAGGCGCGCTCGATCACCTCGAGCGTGGGGTTCCGGTACGACCGCTCGGCCACCAGCGGCTCCTTCCGGCGCTTGGTGATCCGCTCCGGCAGGGACGCCGCCTCGATCAGGTTGCCCCGGCTCAGGACGGTGGCGTGCTCCAGGGCGTTCTCCAGCTCCCGGACGTTGCCCGGCCACTCGTACACCATCACCGCGTCGAGCGCCTCCGAGGAGAGCGCCTTGGGCTCGGTCCCGGCCTCGTTGCCCAGGCTCTGGAGGAAGGACTCGATCAGGAGCAGCAGGTCGTCCCGCCGCTCGCGCAGCGGGGGCAGGTTCAGCGCGATCACGTTCAGCCGGTAGAACAGGTCCGAGCGGAAGTTGCCCCGGCGGATCTCCTCCTCGAGATCGCGATTGGTGGCCGCGATGATGCGGACGTCGACCGGAATCGCCTCGGTGGCACCGACCGGAATCGCCTCCCGCTCCTGGAGCACGCGAAGGAGCTTGACCTGCAGCGACGGCGGCATCTCGCCGACCTCGTCGAGGAAGAAGCTCCCGCCCCGGGCCGCGGCGAACAGGCCCTGCTTGTCCCGCACCGCGCCGGTGAAGCTGCCCTTCACGTGCCCGAAGAGCTCGCTCTCGAGCAGGTTCTCGGGCAGGGCGCCGCAGTTGATGGAGAGGAAGGGCCCGTCGGTCCGGTTGGAGAGGTTGTGCACGTAGCGGGCGACGACCTCCTTGCCGGTGCCGCTCTCACCCTGGATCAGCACCGTCGAGTCGGTCGGCGCCACGTGTTCGGCCAGCTTGAGCAGCTCGAGGAACCGCTTCGACTTGCCGATCGGCCGGGAGACGGTGCTCTTGTCGCGCCGGCGGATCTCCTGCTTGAGCTGCTTGTTCTCCACCCGCACCGCGCGGAACTCGCAGGCCCGCCGGAGGATGGCCAGGAGCTCATCGTTGCTGAACGGCTTCTGGATGTAGTAGAAGGCGCCCGAGTTGACCGCGCCGATGGCGCTCTGGAGCGAGGCCTGGGCGGTCATCAGGATGACCGGCGTCATCGGATCCTGCTCGCGGGCGGCGGTCAGGATGTCGAGCCCCGACACCTGGGGCATCCGCACGTCCGAGAGGATGATGTCGTGGGTGCCGGTCCGGATCTGCTCCAGCCCGGCCTTGCCGCCCTGGGCGGTGGTCACCTCGAAGCCCTCGTTGCGCAGCAGGATCCGCAGGGTATCGAGAATGCCGGATTCGTCGTCGACCACCAGGACCGAAGGCTTGTTGCTCATGCGGCATCCTCCGCCATCATCCTGGCGGGCAGAAAGATTGTGAAGGTCGTGCCCGCGGCCGGCCCCGATTCCACCAGCACCAGGCCCCGGTGCGCCTGGACCGCCCGCTGCACGATCGCCAGCCCCAGCCCGCTCCCGCCGGGACGTCCCGAGACGAACGGATCGAACAGCCGCTCGCGAATCTCGGGCGGGATCCCCGGCCCGTCGTCCCGGACCTGCAGGCGCACGGCATGGTCGAGATTGGTGCCATGGGGGATCTCGGCCCCCTGCACCGCCGCCACGCTCACCGTGATCTTAATCGGCCCGCGGGCGGCCTGGACGGCATTGAGCACCAGGTTGGCGATGACCCGGTGGAGCAGGTCCTCGTCGCCGTCGAGCATGGTCCGACCGCCCTCGATCGTGAGGACGGCGTCGGGGCGGCAGTCGGGATGGGCGCGGATCAGCCGGACCACCGCCACCACCACGGCGTGGAGATCGATCGGCACGAGCTGCGTGGCGCGCACCCGGGCGAAGTCGAGGAACTCGCTCAGCAGCCGGCTCAGCCGGTCGCTCTCGCGGACGATGAGCCCGGCGAGGAAGCGCTCGTCCTCGTCGGCGTGCTTGGAGCGGGCGAGCTGCTCGACCGAGCTCCGGATCGACGCCAGCGGGTTCCGGATCTCGTGCGCCAGGGACGCGCTCAGCGCCGCCACCGACTCCAGCCGCTCGGCGCGGGCCTGGAGCTCCTGCACCTCCTTGAGGTCGGAGATGTCGGTGAAGATGGCGGTCACCGACGGCGCCTCCTGCGCCTCCTGACGGAACGTGGTGGTGCTCAGGCCGATCGGGAAGATGCGCCCGCCGTGGTGCATCACCATGCCTTCGCCCCGGCTGATCTTCCGGCCGTTCCGGATGCCGGCCACCACCGCCGCCCAGAGCTCCGACGAGCGGGTCTTGAGCTGGTCCAGCACCGGCATGCCGATCAGCCCCTCGCCGTCGAGGTCGAGCAGCTTCTGGCCCGTCGGGTTGATGAAGGCGAGCCGCCCCAGCCCGTCGACCGTCAGCACCCCCGACCGGATGTTCCGCAGGATGTCGTCCGCCTCGAGCCGGACGCGCTTGAGCTCGATGGCGAGCGTCTCCTGCTCCATGCCCGCCTCGCGCAGGCGGTGGCCCAGGACGGCGACGATCGCGAACACCATGTTGAACACCACGACCTGGGCCCAGAACGCCGCGTCCGGGGCGCCGGCCCGGGTCCAGAACGCGTCCCCCAGGAACAGCGCCGACGCGACGACGGCGGTGAGCGCCCCCCAGGTGGGCGGCATGAGGAGCGCGTAGGCCGCGACGGCCAGCACGTACAACGCCGGGAACGCCGACTGCGGCTGGGCGGCGAAGTGGACGATCGTCGTGATGACGCCGAGGTCCACCAGCGCCTGCACCAGCAGGAAGCCGTTCCCGACCGGCCCGTTCCGAAGGAAGACCCGCCAGGCGCCGAGGCCGGTGAACAGCAGGGCGACGACGACGGCGGCGGTGACGAGGAACGACTCCTGGGGCCGCTCGGTCCAGACCAGGCCGGCGCCGAGCAGGATTCCCACCGAGAGCACCAGCCGCCCGACGAACAGCCAGGACAACAGGGTGCGCTGGTCGGGCAGGGTGCTGCGGCCGACCCGGCGGCGATCAGGCATCGTCTCCTACTGGACTCGGCGTATGCACAAGGGGTTGTGGCCGAAGATAGAAAGGCGGCCCTATCATTACAATCCATATGGCCTGGCACGTCTACGTCGCCCGCTGCGGCGACGGCACCCTCTACACCGGGATCACCACCGATCCGGCCCGGCGGGAGTCGGCCCACAACGCCGGCCGGGGCGCCGCCTACACCCGCTCGCGCCGGCCGGTGCGGCTGATCCACGTGGAGCCGGCGGCCGACCGCGGCGCGGCCCTCCGCCGGGAGCTCGCGATCAAGCGGCTCTCCCGCCACGAGAAGGAGCGCCTGGTGACCCGCCCGATCCCCCGCCCCGCGCCGACGCCGACCGAATTCAACGGCTTCCGCCCTGCCGCGCTGGCGTTCCTCCGCCGCCTGGCTCGCCACAACAGCCGCGAGTGGTTCGAGCGCCACCGGGCGGTCTACGAGACCGAGGTGCGCGACCCCCTCCGGAGCCTGGTCGAAGAGATGGACGTCCGCCTGGCCCGCATCGCTCCCGAGATCGTGGGCGACCCGCGCCGCTCCGTCTTCCGGATTCACCGCGACGTCCGGTTCTCGGCCGACAAGTCGCCGTACAAGACGAACGCGGCCTGCCAGTTCTACCACCACGATGCGGGCCGCGGCGCGGGCCAGGACGCGGAGGGCGCCGGCGCCGGACTCTACTTCCAGCTGGCCGACGGGGAGTGCTTCGCGGCGGGCGGCATCTGGATGCCGGCGCGCCCGGCGCTCGAGAAGATCCGCGAGGCGCTGGCGGAGGACCCGGAAGGGCTGGACCGGGTGGTCCGCGCCACTGCTTTCCGCCGCCGGTTCAAGGCCCTCGACCGGGAGGCGATGCTCACACGGCTCCCGCGCGGCTACGCCGAAGGCCACCCGGCCGAGCGCTGGCTCCGGTACAAGTCGTTCACTGCGACCCGGCTGCTCACCGAGCGCGAGGCGACCAGCGCCCGGCTCCCGGCGCTCCTGGAGCGCGACTTCGCGGCGCTCGTCCCGCTGGTGCGGTGGTTGAACGGCGCCATCGGGTACCGGGCCTCCGAGCGGCGGTACTAACCCAGCTCGGCCCCGCTCACCTGCCGGGCCTCGCCGAGGTCCGGCCGCTTCCCCGTCACCATGCCCTTCACCAGCTCGAACAGGATGACCGGGCGCGGCTTGTCCTGCTTGAGGTAGGTCACGGACTGCACGTCGACCAGGATCAGGGCGAGCCGGGGATCGTCGGGGCCGCCGTCGCGCGCACCGCCCTCGTCGCCGAACCATGCCTTCCAGTCGGGCCGGTAGAGCTCGTGGATGACCTTGCGGTCCTGGCTCACGAGGGCGGTGCCGCTCACCGAGACCCACTCCTTGGTGCGGTCGCGGTAGTAGGCGAGGTTCACGTGGGGATCGGCCTCGAGCTCGTCCAGCTTGTGTGACTCCACATCCGTGACGAACCAGAGGTCGGTGCCCTCGGCCTGGGTCTGGGTCGCCATCGGTCGGGAGACGAGCTGGCCGTCGGAGCGCCGGGTCGTGAACATGGCGATCTCGATGCCGTCGATGAGGTCGTAGAGGTCCTTGATGTTCTTGTCGGTCGAGTGGGTCATGTGTGGTGCCTTCCTGGGGTATTGCGGGCAGACGCTCGGGATGACAGCCTGGCGCGGCCGTCATGCCGGGGACGGAAGATGCGACGGGATGCGAAGCGGAGATGTGATCCCCGTCATCCTGCACGGGTCGAGGAGGACGCGCTGCTCCGCCGGTTCAGCGCCCGGCGCGATCCAGGGCTTCGCGAATCCGGACCGCGAGATTCACGGGTGAGAACGGCTTCTGCAGGAAGGGAAAGGGAGAGTTGCGGACCGCCGGCTGGAGCTTGTCCCCCTCGGTATAGCCTGACATGTAGACGACCAGGATCTCGGGGTGGCTCCCCTGAAGGTGCTCGACCAGCTCCACGCCGCCCATGTCGGGCATGACGACGTCGGTCAGCACCAGCGCGATCCCGTGATCGGGCCGGCCCAGGACCGCCAGCGCCTCGCGGCCGTTCCGGGCCTCGAGCACGGTGTACCCCTGGTCGGTGAGCACCCGCGACGCCAGCTGGCGCACGGCGTCCTCGTCCTCGACGAGCAGCAGGGTCTCGTTGCCGCGGGTAACCGCCGGGGCCCGCTCGGCTACGTCCCCCGACTCGTCGTCGGCCAGGACCCGCGGCAGGCAGATCTTGAAACTGGCGCCCTGGTCCGGGGCGGTGTCCACCCAGATGTAGCCGCCGTTCTGCACCACGATGCCGTACACCGTCGCCAGGCCGAGCCCCGTGTTGAGGGTGGTGGGCTTGGTGGTGAAGAACGGCTCAAACAGGTGGGCCTTCACCTCCGGCGACATTCCGTGGCCGGTGTCGCTCACCACCAGCAGCACGTAGGGTCCGGCGGGGATCTCCACGCCGAGCTGGCGGTAGGCATAGCCCTCGGGGAAGTCCACGTCCATCGTCTCGATGGTAAGCTGACCGCCTAGCTTCATCGCGTCGCGGGCGTTCAGGGTCAGGTTCATGACCACCTGCTCCATCTGCCCGTAGTCGGCCTCGACGCCGCCGAGATTGCGTCCGAGCGACGTCACGAGGGTGATGTCCTCGCCCAGCAGCGGGCGCAGCATCCGCTCCATTCCTTCGACCACCGTGTTCAGGCTCATGACCTCCCGGGCCACGACGCGCTGGCGCCCGAACCCCAGGAGCTGGCGGGTCAGGTGCATCGCGCGGTCGGCGGCCTTCCGGATCTCGTCGGCGTCGGCGCGGCGCTCGTCGCCCGCCTCGAGCGCGCTCAGCAGGAAGTCGCTGAAGCCGAGAATGATCATCATCATGTTGTTCAGGTCGTGGGCCACGCCGCCCGCGAACCGGCCGACCGCCTCCATCTTCTGCGCCTGGCGCACCTGCTGCTCCGCCTCGATGCGCTGGGTGATGTCGCGGCCCACGCCCACGATGCCCGCCACCTCCCCGCGCGCGCCGCGCAGCGGCGAGAGCGTGGTCTGCATGTGGCGGGTGCCCCGGCGCGACTCCCGGGTCCACTCGTACGTGACGGTCTCGCCCGAGAGGGCCCGATGGTTGGCGCGTTCGTGCACGGCGCTCGCCTCGCGGCCCACGATGTCCGCCGTGCTCCGGCCCAGGAAATCGGCGGGCCGGTAGCCTTCCCGCTGGAGCCAGCGGCCGAAGATATCCACGCACCGCTGCTCGCGATCGAGCCGGAATACGACGTCGTCGATGGACTCGACCACGGTCCGGAAGCGCTCCTCCGCCGCCTGGATGGCGGCGAGCGACGCGGTGCGCTCGGCGAGCAGGATCTGGTTGGAGGCGAAGGCGGAGGCGCGCTCGAGCGCGGCCGACAGCAGCCCGGCGAGCAGGCGGATCGTGTGGGCGTGGAGCTCGTTGAAGGCGCGCGGCCGGGCGGACCACACGGCCACCACGGCCTGGACGCCCTGCTGCCCGCTGCGGAGCGGGACGACGATGGCCGAGCGGGCGCCCAGGGCCTCGATGGCGGCGCGGTCGGCGCCGGGCTCCAGGGTGAGGTCGTCGGAGCGGATCAGCTCGCCCGAGGTGTAGGCCCGGCCGACCAGTGACGAGTCGAAGGTCAGCCGGAGCCCGATCTGGTCCCGGCCCGCGCCGCTCGCCTCGCACAGCACCAGGGCGCCGTCGTCGGGCAGGAAGATCCCCGCCGCGCCGGCCCAGGTGAGCGCCTGGAGCCGCTCCGCCACCACGCGCATGACCACAGCCAGGTCGGGTCCCGCGGTCGCGACCGCCTGCTGAGTGTCGATCACGGCCGCCAGCCGCTCCGCCTCCCGGGTCAGCACCCGGCGGGTCCGCCGCCAGCCGGTCACGTCCCGGGCGCAGGCGATGACCCCGTCGGCGGTCGGGGTGATCCGGACCGAGAACCAGCGCTTGAGCGGCACGAAGTACCCCTCGAACTCGACCTCGGACTGCTCGACCATCGCGCGGTACGCTTCGGCCTGGAAGCGCGACCCGACCAGGCCCGGAATGGCATCCCAGACCGAGCGCCCCAGCGGGTCGCCGCGATCGGGCCCCAGCATGCGGAGGTAGTCGGCAGCGCGGGCGTTGACCAGCGTGAGCCGCCACTCGTCGTCGCACGCGAGGTACAGGTCGCTGACCCGGTCGAGCACGTCGGTGGCCCGCGGACGGCCGGCGCGGAGCAGGAGCCCGCTCACCCCGTCGCCGGAGGGGAAGAGGCGGAGCTCGAACAGACCGCCGAGCGCCGGATGGCGCACGCTCTGGACGACGGGCACGCCTTCGTGCACGGCGCGCTGCAGCGCGGCGCCGGCGGGCGTCCCGACGAACGACGGCGACGCGGCCCAGACGCTCGTGCCGATCAGCTCGCCGCTCGCGCCGGTGAGCCCCGGAAGGAGCTCGAGGGCGGCGCGGTTGGCGTACGAGATGCGCCCCTCGGCATCCAGGGCGAAGATGCCCTCATCGAGACGATCGAGGGCGTCCAGCGAGCGGGTGGAGTCGAGCAACCGAAGGCGGCCTTGGTGGTGGGAACGTCCAAGAAGCTAAGAAACTGCGGCGCCGCATGCCAGCCTCAGGGCGCGGCCCACGCGTAGAGGCTGCGATAGATGTCCTGGTTGCGTTGAATGGCGCGGACGTAACCGCGGGTCTCGGCGAAGGGGATTCGCTCGGTGAACACCTCCGGATCATCGACGCCGATGCGCTGCGACCAGCGCTCGACCCGGCTGACGCCGGCATTGTACGCGGCCAGCACGTGCACCGTCTGGGCGTAGCGGCCGGTGAGCTCCTGCAGGTGGAAGGCGCCGAGCTGCAGGCTCACGTCGGGCTGGTAGAGCAGCACCGGGTCCCACACCGGATAGGCGAGCGACTGCGCCAGCCGGCCGCCCAGATCGGGCATGACCTGCATGAGGCCCCGTGCGCCGACCGGTGAGGTGGCCGTGGGATTGAACATCGACTCCTGGCGGATGAGGGCCGCCACGAACCCCGCATCGAGTCCGTGCTCGCGCGCCTCGGCGAGGAGGGCGTCCTCCAGGACCACGGGATAGAGCAGCCGGTAGGTGCGCGCGTCGGACGGCGCACCCAGCGCCAGTGCCCGGCGGGCGAGCTGGATCGCCTGTGCCGCCAGCCCGTCGCGCCGGAACGCGTGGGCCAGCGCGAGCAGTCGCTCCGCCGAGGTATCGCTCTGGCGGACGAGCCGGTCGTACTCCCAGCGGGACTCCGGGAGCAGGCCGAGCCGGGCGAGCAGCGCGGCGCGCTCCATGGCGCTGTCCGCGCCGGGAATCGCGACGAAGCTGTCGGCCGCGGCGGGCGGCGTCCAGTCGGGGAGGGCCAGCCGGTGAAAGGCGAGCCCGGTGTAGTAGGAGCCAGGGTCGCCGGCGGCGAGGGACTCCCACCGGGCGCGGGCCGTGGCGGTGTCACCCGTGGCGTGCCAGGCCCGGCCGGCCCAGTACGTCGCGGCGCCGGCCTCCTCGCTCCTGGGAAAGCGCGCGGCGACGGCGTCGAACTCGGCGGCGGCCCCGGCGGCGTCGCCCGCGAGCAGGGCGATGGTGGCCGCGCGGAAGGCGGCGGTCGCGGCGAACCGGCTGGTAGGATACCGGCCGACGACCTGCCGGTAGAAGCCGCGGGCGCGGTCGTCCGCGCGGTCGTCGGAGGCGAGATCGCCCAGGAGAAAGAGGGCGGAGGAGGCGGCACTCGTGTCCCGCGGATGGAGCCGGAGCACGCGCTGGAGCGCCGCCCGGCCGAGCTCCTCCTGGCCCGCGCGGACGAGCGCGCGGGCGCGCTGGTAGGCCGCGGCGGCCGCCAGCTCGCGCGGGCCGCGCACGAGCGCGAACTGGGGCGCCGCGTCGGCATGGCGGCCGAGCCGGGTGAGGGCCGTGGCGTAGGCGAAGCGATCCTCGGCCGTGCCGAGCCCCGCGCCCAGCGCTCGCTCGAACGCGACCACGGCGCGGGTGTGGCTGCCCGACGTGCCGGCGGCGCGGCCGACCTCGAGCTCCTCTGCCGACGTAAGCGGCGCGAAGGCGCTGTCGAGGAGCCCGATCGCGTCGCGGACTTCGGCCGGGCTCCGCCGCGCTGCCACGAGCGCCGCCAGATCGCGCCGGACCGCCGCGCGCGAGGCGCTGTCGGGCGTCGCCGCCAGCCGGAGCCGAAGGGCGGTGGCGCGGGCCCCGAGCGCTGCGTACTGTCTGGCGGCGCCGACCAGGTCGCCGGTGCCGACGTGCGCAGCGGCCTCGCTCCAGCCGATCCGGTCACGCGCGAGCGGATCGGCGACCTGCTGGTACAGCCGGGCTCGCTCCAGGCTGTCGTCGGTCACCGCCGCGGCCCGGATCCGGAGCCATCCGGCAATGGACGGGAGCCGTGTGGCGGCCCGGAGATATGTCGCGGCGGCGCTGTCGCGGGCGTGCAGCCGGTCGAGGGCCGTGGCAAGAAGCACGAGACGCTCGCCATCCGCGGCAGCCACGTTCGGGCTGGGAACGGCCAGTGCGTGACGCAGGGCGGCCGAGTCGGCGCCCTGCTCGAGCGCGGCGCGGGCGAGCAGCAGGCGGCCCCGGCCGTCGTACGCGGAGTCCACCCAGCGTTGACCGTCGAGCAGGCGCGTGACCTCCGGCCACCCGCCCCAACGGCTCGCCGCGGTGGCGGCCAGCATGACCGCATCGGGCGTCCGGCGGCTGGAATCCGAGAGGACGACGGCGATCAGCCGGCTCGCCTGCCAGGGGCGCCCCCGCTCGAGCGCGTCGGCCGCGTCGGCGACGAGCGAGTCGGCTGGGCGCGACTCGGTCGGCCGGACGGAACCGACGGAGACGGGTGCGCGCACCGGCGCGAGGGCCAGGGCGAGCGCGACCCAGACTGGGGGCAGCGGCAGCATGCGGATCCGTGACGGGGGAGAAGACTGATTTCACCTGCAATTGTCGCGCCCGCGCCACGGTTTCCGACGGCGTGTACTATTCAGAATGCGACCGAACGACGAGGACACCGACGACGGGCGGGTCCGGCTGGACAAGTGGCTCTGGGCCGCGCGCTTCTTCAAGACGCGGGCGCTGGCCTCGGAGGCCATCGGCGGCGGGAAGGTGCAGGTGAACGGCGACCGGGCCAAGCGCGCGCGTCCGCTGCAGGTGGGCGACGAGGTGCGGGTGCGGCTCGGCCCCTACGAGCACCTCGTCGTGGTGAAGGCGCTGTCGGCGCGGCGCGGGCCCGCCAGCGTGGCGGCCGAGCTGTACGAGGAGCGGGCCGAGAGCGTGGCGGCGCGGGAGGCGATGGCCCTGCAGCTCAAGACGCTGCACGCCGCCTTCGTGCCGGAGAAGGGCCGGCCCACGAAGCGGGACCGGCGGGAGATCGAACGTCTGCGCGGGCGGGAGTGAGGACTTCTACCCCATGTTCTCGACCATCGCGTTCCCGAACTCGCTGGTCCTGAGCAGCGTCGCCCCGGTCATCAGCCGCTCGAAATCGTAGGTCACGCGCTTCTGGGCGATCGTCTTCTCCAGGGAGCTGATGATCAGGTCGGCCGCTTCGTCCCAGCCGAGGTAGCGAAACATCATTTCGCCCGACAGAATCACCGAACCGGGGTTGACCTTGTCCTGGCCCGCGTACTTGGGCGCGGTGCCGTGGGTGGCCTCGAATACCGCGTGGCCGGTCAGGTAGTTGATGTTGGCGCCCGGCGCGATGCCGATGCCGCCCACCTGGGCCGCCAGCGCGTCGGAGATGTAGTCGCCGTTGAGGTTCATGGTGGCGATCACACCGTACTCGCGCGGCCGGGTGAGGATCTGCTGGAGGAAGGCGTCGGCGATGACGTCCTTCACCACCACGCCCGAGGGCAGCCGGCACCAGGGCCCGCCGTCGATCTCGACGGCGCCGTACTCCTGGCGGGCCAGCTCGTAGCCCCAGTCCCGGAAGCCGCCCTCGGTGTACTTCATGATGTTGCCCTTGTGCACCAGCGTCACGCTGGGCGACTTCCGGGCGACGGCGTAATCGAGGGCGCTCCGGATGAGCCGCTTGGAGCCCTCCTCGGAGATCGGCTTGATTCCGATTGCGCTGGTGTCGGGGAACCGGATCGTCTGGGCGCCCATCTGGGTCCGGAGAAAGTCCACCACCCGGCGGGCCTCGTCGGTCCCCGCCTTGTACTCGATGCCGGCGTAGATATCCTCGGTGTTCTCGCGGAAGATGATCATGTTCACGTCCTGCGGCGCCTTGACCGGCGAGGGCACGCCCTCGAACCAGCGCACCGGGCGGACACAGGCGTAGAGATCGAGCTTCTGGCGGAGCGCCACGTTGAGCGAGCGGAAGCCGCCGCCGACCGGCGTGGTCAGCGGCCCCTTGATGGCCACCAGGTGCTGGTCGATGGCCGCCAGCGTCTCGTCGGGCAGCCAGCTGTTGAGCTGGTTCTTGGCCTTCTCGCCCGCCAGGACCTCGCGCCACACGATGCGCCGCTTGCCCCCGTAGGCCCGGCGCACGGCGGCGTCGAACACGTGCTGGGAGGCGCGCCAGATGTCCGGCCCGGTGCCGTCGCCCTCGATGAACGGGATCACCGGCTGACTCGGCACCTCGAGCCGGCCGTTGCGCATGGCGATGGTGTCGCCCACGGTGGAGACTGTCATGAAGGTTCCTTCGGACGGATCGGGATGAGTGCCATCGGCAGTGATTCGACGCTGAATCTGCCCGCGTGTCCCGAGATCGGCAACCGAGCGGTCGCGGCCATCCATGCGGCCTACGACCGCTACCACGGGGGGTTCGAGGAGATCACCCGGCGCGCCCGCGACCGGTTCGAGCGCCGCGACTGGATGGGCGCCCAGGCCGACGCCACCGCGCGCCTGGCGTTGTACCGCACCCACGTCGACGGCGCCGTGGCCGACGTGCACGACATCCTGCAGGACGCGGTCATGGAGCGGACCCTGTGGGCGGCCATGCGGGCGCGCCACGCGCTCGGGGCCCGCGACCGGCCCGACGCGGAGCTGGCGCAGACCTTCTTCAACAGCGTGACCCGCCGGGTGTTCAGCACCGTGGGCGTGGACGCCGCGATCGAGTACCTCGCCCCCTCGCCCGGCCCGGCGGCGCCCGGCGGACCGCCGCTGTACGACCGCGAGCGGGTGGAGACGGTGGACGGCGAGGTCATCCGCCGGGTGCTCGAGCGGTTCGAGTGGTCGGTGCCCTACGCCTCGCTCCGCCGCGACGCGGCGATCGTGGCCCGCATCATCACCGAGGCAGTGGAGCACCTGCCCGCCAGCGGGCCGATCGAGATCGACGTGGTGCGCCCGGTCTTCTACCGGAACAAGGGGGCCTACATCGTGGGGCGCGTGCGGCGCGGCGGCAGGATCCTGCCGCTGGTCGTGCCCCTGCTCCGCGCCGAGCGCGGCATCGTGGTGGACGCGGCGCTGCTGTCGCCCAACGAGGCGAGCATCGTCTTCGGGTTCAGCTGGTCGTACTTCCGGGTCGACGTGCCCCGGCCGCGCGAGCTGGTCGAGTTCCTCAGCTCGATCATGCCGCTCAAGCGCATCGACGAGCTGTACAACGCCATCGGCTACAACAAGCACGGCAAGACCGAGCTGTACCGCCATCTGATGACCTATCTCGAGCTGCCCCAGGCGCGCTTCGATTTCGCCGAAGGCGACGAAGGGATGGTCATGGCGGTGTTCACGCTGCCCGCCTTCAGTCTGGTCTTCAAGATCATCAAGGACAGCTTCGGCGCCCCGAAGAACACCACCCGCCAGGCGGTGATGGACAAGTACCACTTCGTCTTCGTGCGCGACCGGGTCGGCCGGCTGGCCGATGCGCAGGAGTTCGAGCATCTCGAATTTCCGCGGCGGTGCTTTTCGGAGGACCTGCTGGCGTACCTGCTGTCGGTGGCGGCGGAGACGGTCCGGGTGGAGGGCGACCGGGTGATCGTGCGGCACGTCTACACCGAGCGCCGCGTGACCCCGCTCAACATCTTCCTGCACGACGCCGGACCGGACGCCGCGCGCGAGGCGGTGATCGAGTACGGCAACGCGATCAAGGATCTCGCCGCCGCCGACATCTTCACGGGGGACATGCTGCTCAAGAACTTCGGCGTGACCCGGAACGGGCGGGTGATCTGCTACGACTACGACGAGCTCTGCCTGCTGTCGGAGTGCCGGTTCCGGCGGATCCCGCAGCCCACGACGATCGAGGAGGAGTTCTCGGCCGAGCCCTGGTTCTTCGTCGGCGAACACGACGTGTTTCCGGAGGAGTTCCGCGCCTTCCTCGTCCCGCCGGGTGAGGTGCGGGACGCCTTCCTCGAGGTGCACGGCGACCTGCTCGACGTCGACTTCTGGCACCGGGTGCAGCGCCGCCTGGCCCACGGCGACGTGGTGGACGTCTTCCCCTACCGCCGGAGCACCCTGCTCCGGCGCCCCTAGAGCCCCTCGCCGGAGGACGGCTCGGGGCCGCGCTCGAAGCGGGTCAGGCCCTCGGTGGCGGCCAGGATCCGGCCGACGTAGGGAGCCACCCCCTCCCGGTCCTTTCGCTCCGGCAACACGAAGGCGGGGTTGTCGGGCTCGGCCGAGTCGGGGGCGTTGGTCAGCGTGTCGCCGCCGCGTGCCTCCACCACGGACTCGAAGCGGTCGACCGCGGTCCACAGATCCGCCAGCTCGTCGTCGGTCTCATCGCCGAACAACCGGACACCGCGCTGCCCGAGCACGTCGAGGTTGCGCTCGCGGGCGCGGGACTGCTCCTCGGCGCGGTGCGGATTGAGAGCCGCGTCGAGCTCCGAAGCCGGCAGGTGGTCCTTCGCGTCCTTCATGGTGCCTCCGGACTAGGTCGAGCGCGGCCGCACGGCGCCGCGGAGAAAGCGTTCGGCGAGCTGCTCCAGTCGGTCGTCCCGGTCTTCCCGCGCCTCGGCCAGCAGCCGCTCGACATGGGGAAAGAGCGCCGGATCGCCCCAGTAGTAGCCGGTCGCCGCCTCGGCGCCGGCGGTGTCGCCCTGGTCGGCGCCGCGCAGCAGCGCCCGCGCCGCCGCCAGGTCGTAGGCGGGGTCGGCCCGGTCGGGAAGCGGGTACCGGACGGCGTCCTCGCCCCCGGCATCTTCGTTGACGAATGCGCGTGACATCGGTGGAGTATAATCCCGGCGCCGGTGACCGGTTCACGTAGCGGGCGCGGCGGGCGGGTGTCGGTGAGGGCGCTCACAGGAGCGCCATCGAGGGGGAGCTCGTCACCCTGAACGCGACGAAGGGGGCATGCCCGGAAGCATGCCCCCTTCGTCGCGCTCTGGGTGACCGGTTTGTACGAGCTCGCGGTCTACCGGGTGAACGTCCCGCCGAGCGTCACCTCGACGCGCGAGTTGGCCGGGACCACCACGTCACGGTCCTGCGTCTCGATGGCGCGCTGCGTGCCGACCGCGCCGCCGATGATGCCGCCGATGATCGCGCCCTTCGTGCTGCCGCCGATGACCCGGCCGGCCACGGCGCCGATCGCGGTGCCCGCCCCGACCTTGGCCACGTCGCCCGCGTTGGTCTTGCGGTCGCGGAGCGTGCGCTCCAGCGCCACGGCCGACCCGTCGATGGCGTGGCTCTCACCGGCGATCTCCACCGAGGTCGGCGTCAGGGTGAGCTTGCCGGTCTTGTCGCCCTTGTTCTCGGACTCGTGGATCTCGGTGATCGTCATGGTCACCTTCGAGCCCGCCGGAATCACGACCCGGCCCGAGGCGTCGGTGACGTCGCTCGCCACGGTGCCGGTGACGGTGGCGCCGGGCTTGTCGGTCTTCGAGGAGATCTCGCGATCCACCGTGGTAGCCACGACCGCGCCGGCGGACAGCGCGAGCGGGGCCGGCGCGGGGGCCGGCTTCGGCGCAGGCTTGGGGGCCGGCTTGGGCTTCGGCTTCGGCTTGGTCGCCACGGGCGCCGGCGGCGCCACCGGCGTGGCCGCGGCCTGGTCGTTCAGGACGGCCGACGAATCGACCGGGAGCCGTTGCAGATCGCGGCTCAGGCTGTCGGCCGCCATGCTCGCGGCGCGGTCGCCGCCGCAGCCCGCGAGCACCGCGAGCGTCAGAATTGCCAGTCGGTTAGCCGCCATGAGTCCTCCTGTCGGGGAGCAATGCAGGGTCCGGGGAATGCGAATCCCCCCACCCATTGGCAAGTCCGAGGCCACCCGACGCCGGAGACCGGGCGAATCGGTGTAAGTTGAGCAATGACATCACCCGTGACCGCACCGCCCGCGCTGTTCCAGCCGCTCCGACTCCGCTCGATCGAGCTCGCCAACCGTATCGTGGTGAGTCCAATGTGCCAGTATTCGAGCACCGACGGCCTCGCCGACGAGTGGCACTTCGTCCACCTCGGCAGCCGGGCCGTCGGCGGCGCCGCGCTGGTCTTCACCGAGGCCACGGCCGTGACGCCGGTAGGCCGGATCTCCCCTGCTGACCTCGGTCTCTGGAACGACGCGCAGGTGGCCCCGCTCCGGCGCTGCACGGAGTTCATCCGCAGCCGAGGGGCCATCAGTGGCATTCAGCTCGCCCACGCCGGACGAAAGGCGAGCACGGCGCCGCCCTGGCTTGGCGGCGGGCACGTGCGGCCGGAGGATGGCGGCTGGCAGGCGGTGGCGCCGAGTGCGATCCCGTTCCATCCTGGCAACCCGGCGCCGGCGGCGCTCGATCGCGCGGGCATCGGGTCGGTGGTCGCGGCGTTCGGCGCGGCGGCGGGGCGGGCGCTCGCGGCGGGATTCGATGTGATCGAGGTCCACGCCGCGCACGGCTACCTGCTGCACGAGTTTCTCTCGCCGCTCGCCAACCAGCGCACGGACGAGTATGGAGGGTCGTTCGACAACCGATGCCGCCTGCTGACCGAGGTCGTGCGCCAGGTCCGGAGGCAGTGGCCGGACCACCTGCCCCTCTTCGTCCGGATCTCGGCGACCGACTGGGCCGAGGGTGGATGGGACGTGGAGCAGTCGGTCGAGCTGGCCCGGCGCCTCGGCGGGCTCGGCGTCGACCTGGTGGACTGCTCGTCGGGGGGCATGGTGCCGGGCGCGAAGATCCCGATCCGGCCGGGCTATCAGGTGGAGTTTGCGGAGCGGATCCGGCGAGAGGCCGGTATCCCGACCGGGGCGGTGGGACTGATCACGACGCCGGAGCAGGCCAACGCGATCGTGGCCGGAGGGCAGGCCGAGGTCGTGCTGCTCGCGCGCCAGCTGCTCCGGGATCCGTACTGGCCGCTGCGCGCGGCGAAGACCCTCGGCGCACCGGGGCGGTGGCCCGTCCAGTACCTGCGCGCTGCCGACTAGGCGGCGCGGGTTCTACCGGTCCCGCGCCGTCCCCACGGTGTCCGGCCGGTTGAGCCGCATGCTGAACGGCGCGCGAACGATCATCCGGTACGAGTACTCCCACGGCGACGTGCCGATGGCGATGCTCCGGCGGTCGTCGATGCGGTGAAACCGGAACTCCGTGTCGAGCGTGAGCCCAGATTCGATCGGGGTCCGCCGGGTCAGGCCGATCTCCTGGTACTTCCGGTACGGATGATAGAAGGCGGGGTTGGAGCCCTGGGAGTTGTAGTTGCCGTCGCCCTCGTTGGACACGAAGTCCCGTCCCCACCACTGAATCGCGAACAGCTCGAGCCAGCCGCCCGGACTGACCGCCGCGCGCAGGTAGGTGCCGTGCCCGTGGTCGGGCCGCCCCGCCGGCAGGCTGTCCACGTCGCCGTGGCTGAGCAGCTGAAAGGCCGTGAGCGAGCTCCGGCCCACCACCGGCAGCAGAGCGTGGAACTGCCCGCCGAGTGCCAGCACCTGGTTGTTCACCACGGGCTCGCCGGCGGTGTAGAGCTGCCCGCCATGGTGCAGCCCGTGCCCCTGGAGCTCGAGACGGAACCAGGGGGTCGGATCGGCATGGAGCAGCAGCCCGTAGTCGAACACTTCACGGCCGCGTGAGGTGTTGAGGCGCTGCCAGTTGAGGAACACCTCGCCGCCGCCGGCCGCATGCCGCTCCCGCCACTGCACCCCGTACTCGACCGGCCGGGTGATGTCGAGCAGGGTCCCCTCGAGGGGCTCGATGTATCCGTGCCGGTCCTCGGTGACGAGCGTGCCGAGGACGCCGAGCGAGTGATCGGTCCGGTAGCGGAAGCCGAGAATCGGCTTGAACGGCTCGAGGAAGCGGGAGTCGCCGCTCTGGTGGTTGCCGTGAAAGCCGGCGACGACCTCGGTGCGCGGGCCGAGCGCGGCGGAGAGATAGCTCAGGATCTGTCCGCCCAGGAGCGTCTCCCCGGTGCGGTACGGATTGAAGAACTCGGTGTTGTCCAGGTAGAACGTCAGGCCGTTGTTCCAGGTGAGCGCCTGGGCGGCCCCGGGCCGCGCCCGGCCCAGGAGGAGGACCGTGGCGATCGTCATTCCGAGCAATCGCCGACCCGGCATCGAACGGCTCCTGGCGGAGGCTGGCGGTGAGGAGGAGGGGGAGACGGGACAATCTACATGCCGGTCCCGGCACCGCCCACCCCGCCAGCGGGGTTGACTCGACCGAAATACGTGCATATACTCCTATTCATGACTCCCACACTGCGGTCACAGTCACGAGGCGAGACGTCGGACCCCCGGAGGTGCGCCTGCTTCAACGTGCGCAAGGCGGCCCGCGCGGTCACCCAGCTCTACGACGACATCCTGCGGCCCTCCGGGCTCCGGATCACCCAATTTTCCCTGCTCCAAGTGATCCAGCTGACCGGCAGCAGCAACATCACGGACCTGGCTGAGATGGCCGTGATGGACCGGACGACTCTCACCCGGAACCTGAGGCTGCTGGCGGAGGCCGGCCTGATCACGATTCGGGAAGGCGACGACGCGCGGGTGCGCGAGGTCAGCCTCACGGCCATCGGGCAGGCCCGGCTGAGCGCAGCGCTGCCGTACTGGGAGAAGGCTCAGCGCCAGATGACCGATGCAATCGGCCCGGCGCGGCTGGAGCGCCTGC
>DASSYY010000036.1:0-6847 GCA_035703025.1 Gemmatimonadales bacterium
GAGGCCGGCCTCGATGTCGTGGATGCTCGCGGTGCCGCCGTCGTCCGAGGCGGCATGCTCCGCCGCCCGCTCGAGCGCCAGATCGTGATACGCCTCCCGGCGGCGGGTGAGGGCGTTGGCGTAGTTCACCCCGTCGCGGAACACCGTGTACTCCTCGACGGCGCCGCCGCGCGCCGGGCTGATCAGTGCGGAGAACGCCGGCGAGTGCACCCATACTTCGTCGTGCCCGTCGCCGTCGAGGTCGAGCACGTCGTACGCCAGCCCCTCGCCCTGCCTAAGTCCTGCCTCGGCCTCCGCCAGGTTCCGCCAGATGGCATCGCGCAAGTGCGGCAGGTAGAGGCCGCCGAAGACGCCGTGCCAGTACGCGTCGTTGCACTGGGCGCGGCCGATGGCGCGCCGGACCGCCGGCGGATCGCCGTGCCGGCGCGCCAGCGCGCTCAGCGCCATCATCTTCTTGTGCATCCGGTTGGACTCGGAGTACTTGACCAGGAAGTTCCGCCAGTGGGCGCCGCGGAGCAGCGCGCCGTCGGGGCCGGCGACGCGCGTCTCGCCCAAGTCGCGCTCCAGCCGCGAGAGCCGGAGCGCGGCGTCGGGCGGGAGGGACCAGCTTTCCATCTCGCGATAGGACGCGGTGGGGAGATAGGCCAGCCCGCCGCTGGGTACGGCCTCCAGCGCCTCGTCCAGGCGGCTCAGCACCACCTGACCGCTCTCGACGAGGCCGCCGATCGTCGCCATGAATCGCTCCAGCCACTTCTCGCCGTAGACCCACTCCTTGGTGCCGGGCCAGCCCCCGAACTTCTCGCCGTCGTCGGCCAGCACGGCCAGCCCGTGGCCGGCGCTCCGGAGCTGGAGCAGATACTCTGCCGTCTCCTCGGGGGGACGGAACGGGATCAGGTAGCGGAGCCGCTCGTCGATGGGGAAGAGGGCCAGCCGCTTGCCGTCGCTCTCGGTCCAGAAGGGCGCGTGGAGCTGCTCGGCGGCGAAGCCGGTGACGAGGAAGTGCCGGTCGTCGACCAGCGCGTACCGGACGCCGGCGGTGGCGAGGTCCGCGGCGAGCTCCGGCTCCCAGACGCGCTCCGTGAGCCAGAGGCCGCGCGCGTCGACGCCGAAGCGCCGGCGGACGGCCTCATGCATCCAGTGGATCTGCTCGACCCGGTCCTCGCGCGGAAGCGAGGCGAGCACGGGCTCATAGAAGCCCGCCAGCAGGATCTCGAGCCGGCCGTCGGCGGCGAGCCGTCCCAGGCGGTCGAGGTAATCCGGCTCGTGGCTCTCCAGCCACTCGAGCAGCGGCCCGCTCAGGTGCAGCACGACCGGCAGGAACCCCCGGTCGGCGAGGGCGTCGAGCAGCGGCCGATAGACGTCGTCCACGTGCTGGGCGAAGACGTGGTCGAAGTTGCCGACGGGCTGGTGGAGATGGAGTCCGAACGCGAAGCGGATCGGCGCCATGGATCAGCCGAGCGCGAGCGTGCGGGAGCCGGCGAGCGCCGCGGCGATCGCCGGGAGCACGTCGGGGAAGATCGCGTCACGCTCGCCGAGCTCGGCTGCGCGGCGAAGACCGCGCTCGCGGGCCGCCGGGGAGCCGTCCACCAGCGCGTCCACCAGCTCCTCGGTCTCGCTGCAGTGCTCGCGGAACCGCCGCTCGCCGTAGTCGGCGGCGGCGCCGGTCGAGATGATGAACTGCCAGTCGGAGGACTGGGCCAGCAGCAGCTCGCGGGCCGCCTGCGCCAGGATGAACCGGGTGTCCTCCGCGCCGAGCGCGGCGGGCGCCGCATCCCAGAAGCGCTCCTCGAGCGGCCACAGCCGCTCCCAGGTCCAGGCCGTCTGCGCGCTGAGCCACATCGAGAAGTCGCCGTTGGCGCCCCACGACCCGGTGGGCATGCGGATGGAGGTCCGCGAGGGGTGGCGCAGCAGGTGCCCCGAGCCCGTGGTGGGCCGCACGTCGGGCCGGCCGCGCAGGGCGCGGTAGACGTCGCCCAGGAAGTCGGGGCCCTCGAACCACCAGTGGCCGAAGAGCTCGGTGTCGAACGGCGCCACGATCACGCCGTCGCGGCGCGCCGCTTCCGCCGAGGCGATCCCGCCGAGCAGCCCGGCGAAATGGTGGGCGTGGCCGCGGGCCCGATCGAGGGCGAGGGCCGGGTCGTATGGCTCCTTGCCGCCGAGGTCCACGCTGGGCCCGCTCACCCGCCAGAGCTTGAGGCCGCCGGGCCAGCGCATCTTGTGGAACTCGAGGTAGGCGCCGTCGCCCGGGTAGCCCTCGAACCGGCTCCAGACCTGCATCGAGGCCCGCGGGTCACGCACATAGGCGGACACGTCGCCAAGGCCCCGGTGCTGTGCCACGCGGTAGGCCTGGTATGGGGTCCGCTGTGCTACTTCGCTGCCCGCGCGAGCGGCCGGCAGGTGGACCTCCGGATCGAGCGCGGCCGGATCGCCGGAGAGGCCCAATGGCCGGCCCGCGCTCGCCAGGTGCGAGTCGACGAAGAAGAAGCGGAAGCCGGCGTCGGCCAGATGCTCCTCGATCCCGCGCCGAACGGCACTGCGCGGAGCCGTGGGCCACGGCGCCCAGGGACCCCGCGGCCGGTAGGCACACTCGGGGAGCCAGCAGCCCTGTGGCGCGCGCCCGAACAGCCGCCGGTGCTCGGAGGTGCCGACCGCGAGCTGGAACCGGATGCTCTCGTCCCGCGCCAGCAGGGGGAGGAAGCCGTGAGTCGCCGCGCTCCCGATGATCTCCAGCCGGCCCGCGGCCTCGAGCGCGCGGAAGGCACCGACGAGGTCGCCGTCGGCCTCGTGGAACAGCCGGCGCAGCCGGAGCAGCCGGGCCCGCCAGTAGTCCACCAGCGGCAGCAGGTGCTGCTCGCCGGTCTTGGCCAGCGATGCGGGCGCCTCGGCGCAAGCCGTGAGACGCTGCTCGAAGAACGCCTCCATCTCCCGCACGAACACCGGACTGGCGAGCTGGTTCGCGAGAATCGGGGTGAAGCCGATCGTCACCGGCGCCGGCGTCTCCTCCGCCCCGAGCCGCTGGAGCGCCTCCAGCAGCGGCAGGTAGGTATCGGCCGCGGCCTCGCAGATCCAGTCGCTCCCGTGCGGCCACCGCCCGTGGTTCAGCACGTAGGGCAGGTGGCTGTGCAGCGTGAAGACGAAGTCCATCGGCTCTCCGGTCACCGCGCCCGGGCCAGCGCGCGGCGGTAGACATCGAGGTAGGTGGCGACCGAGCGCTCCCAGCTGAAATCGCGCGCCATGCCCCGCCGCACGAGCGCCATCCAGCGGGCGGGGTCGGCATAGGCGGCGAGCGCGCGGAAGGCGGCTTCGGCAAAGGCCTCCGGCGTGTACGCCTCGAACGTGAATCCGGTGACGCCGTCGTCGACGGTGTCGCGGAGCCCGCCGACGTTCCGGACGATCGGCGGCGCGCCGTAGCGCTGCGAGCGCATCTGGGTCAGCCCGCAGGGCTCGTAGAGCGACGGCATGAGGAAGATGTCGGCGCCCGCCATCAGGCGGTGCTCCAGCCGATCGCTGAAGTCGAGCTGCACGCCGATCCGGTTGGGCGCCGACGTAGCCAGCTCGACGAGCGCCTGCTCATAGCGCTGCTCGCCGCTACCGAGGAAGACGAACTGGGCGTCGCGCGCCAGCAGCTCGTCGGCGCCCAGGATGAGGTCGAGCCCCTTCTGGGTGACGAGGCGCCCCGTCATCCCGAACAGCGGCACCTTCCGCCGCTGCGGCAGCCCGAACGAGCGCTGGAGCGCCGCCTTGCAGCGGCGCTTGCCGTCGAAGTGATCGGCCGAGTACTGGGCGGTGATCTGGTCGTCGGTCGCCGGATCCCACTCGCGCTGGTCGATGCCGTTGAGCACTCCGACGAGCCGGTCGCCGAGCTCGAGGAACACGTCGTGGAGGCCGAAACCGCCTCCCGGCGTCCGAAGCTCGAGGGCCTGGGTCGGGCTCACCGTGGTGACGAAATCGGTGAACACCAGGCCGCCCTTCAGGAAGTTCACCTTCCCGTACCACTCGAGCTGGTGCCAGTTGTAGATCTCCCAGGGCAGCCCGACGTCCGGCATCGTCTCCGGCGGGAAGTGGCCCTGGTAGCCCGGATTGTGGACCGACAGCACGCTCGTGGCCGATGCCGCGAAGCGCTCGCCCGCGAGCGTGGTGCGGAGGTAGACGGGAACGAGGGCCGTATGCCAGTCGTGGGCGTGCAGGAGCACGGGGCCCGGCACCAGCCGGGGCAGCGCCGTGAGCGCGGCGAGGGCGAAGAAGGCGAAGCGGCGGGCGTTGTCGGGATAGTCGACCGCGTTCTCGCCGTAGATGCCCGGGCGGTTGAAGTACTCCAGGTGCTCGAGGAAGAAGACCTGCGGTCCCGTCGCCGGGTTCGCCGCGCGGTAGATCCGCGCCTCTTCGGTGCGGCCCCCGATCGACACCAGGAAGGGCGGGCCGACCGGCTCCAGGTCGGGCTCGGCGTCCCGGACGCTACGGTACAGGGGAAGGATCGCCACCACGTTGAGGCCGGCGGCCTGCTGGTGGTGGGCGAGCCCGCTCACGGCCTCGGCGAGGCCGCCGGTGCGGGCGTACGGAAAGTATTCCGCCGTCACGTGGACGACGGAGACGGGCTCGCCGCCCGCCGCGGTCAGCGGGGGTCGGGCCTCCGCTGGCGCGCGGGTCTGCTGGTGAACGGTGGCCATCCTGCCTGCCTCATGCCGTCGGCGGGTCGTCGCCTGACGACTCGCCCCGGATCGCGGGTGCGTAGTGTTCCTGCACGTAGTCCTGGAGCATGCGCCGCGCGGTGAACTTGGTTCCCGCAAGCCGAAGCGCGTGCCGCATCTTCTCGACCCAGCCCAGCGGGACGCCGGCCGCGTTGCGCGTGTAGTACAGTGGAATCACCTGCTCCTCGAGCAGCCGGTAGAACCGCTCGGCATCGGCGGCGTCCGCGTCCTCGCTCTCGCCGGCCGGCGAGATGGCCCAGCCGCTGAGGCCGTCGTAGCCCTCCTGCCACCAGCCGTCGAGCGTGCTGAGCTGCGGGATGCCGTTGAGCGCGGCCTTCATTCCGCTGGTGCCGCTGGCCTCGAGCGGCACGCGCGGGAGGTTGAGCCACAGGTCGACCCCCTGCACGAGCAGGTGGGCCAGGTGCATGTCGTAATCTTCCAGAAACGCGACCCGACCCTCGAACTCGGGATCGCGGGTGAACTGGTACACGCTCTGGAGCACTTCCTTGCCGGGATTGTCGGCCGGATGGGCCTTGCCGGCGAAGATGATCTGCACCGGCCGCCAGGGGTCCACCAGCAGCCGGCGGAGCCTTTCGAGGTCGCGGAAGATCAGGTTGGCGCGCTTGTAGGTCGCGAACCGGCGGGCGAACCCGATCGTGAGCGCGGTCGGGTCGAGGAGCGTGCCGGCCCCGACGACCTGGGCGGCCTCTTTCATCTGGCGGGCGAACCGGCGGCGGGCCTCCTCGCGGACGAAATTCGCCAGGATCTGCTTGAGCCGGACGTGCGCCTCCCAGAACTTCTGGTGATCGAGCGTCAGCACCTGGTCCCAGAGCGCGGGGTCGTCCAGGCGATTGCCCCAATCGTCCCCCAGATGCTCGTCGAGCAGCCCCATGACGGGACTGGCCATCCACGTGGCCAGGTGCACGCCGTTGGTGACGTGGCCGATCGGCACCGTCTCCCAGGGCCGCCCCGGCCAAAGATCGCGCCAGATGTTCCGGGAGACCTGTCCGTGTCGCCGGGAGACCCCGTTGACGCCGGCGGCGAGCCGCATCGCGGTGACGGTCATGTGGAACTGATCCGGCAGATCGGGGTGGGCGCCAAGCCGGAAGAACGCGTCGCGATCGATGCCCATCTCCTGCCACACCGGGCCGGCGACGCTCTCGAGCTGATCGACGGCGAACGCGTCGTGCCCCGCGGGGACCGGGGTATGGGTGGTGAACACGCTGTGGGCCCGCACCAGGTGGACGGCCTCGTCGATGGTGCGGCCCTGGGTCACGTACTCGCGCAGCCGCTCGACCATCATGAAGGCGGCGTGCCCCTCGTTCGCGTGCCACACCGCCGGGTCGATCCCCAGGGCGCGGAGCACGCGCACGCCGCCCACGCCCAGGATCCACTCCTGCCGGAGGCGCATATCGGGCCCGCCGGCGTAGAGCTTGTTCATCAGGGCACGGTCGTCCGGATGATTCGCCTCGAGGTTGGTATCCAGGAGGTAGATGGGAATCCGGCCTACCATGATGCGCCAGGCCCGCACGTGGACGGGCCGCCCGGCGGTCTCGACCGTGGTCAGCCAGGGCTCCTGTTTGGCGCCCGTGATCGGCTCGAGCGGCGTCAGGCTGATGTCGAACTCCGCGTCACTGTCCTGCTGCCAGCCGTCCAGCCGGAGCCGCTGGTCGAAATAGCCCTTCATGTAGCAGAGCCCGATCCCCACCATCGGAACGCCGAGGTCGCTGGAGGCCTTGCAGTGGTCACCCGCCAGGACACCGAGGCCGCCCGAGTAGATCGGCACCGAGTTGTGCAGGCCGAACTCGGCGCAGAAGTACGCCACCGGCCGCCCGTTGAGCTCGGGATACTGGTGGGCGAACCACGTTTCGTGACTGGTCGTCCCGTGCGCCAGCCGCGCCATGACGTCGTCGTAGCGCCGGAGGAAGTCGCTATCGCTCGCGCACGCGGCAATGCGCGCGGGGTCGACTCGGCACAGCAGCTCGAGCGGGTTGTGGCGGGTGAGATGCCAGAGCGCTTCGTCGATGGAGCGGAAGAGTGCCCGCGCCTCGCGGCTCCAGCTCCACCACAGGTTCATCGCCAGCGTCGAGAGGCCTTCGATGCGGGCCGGCAGGTACGGAATGCGGCTGTGCGGGGTCGTCATCGCCGTAGTATAGTGG
>DASSYY010000157.1:0-2084 GCA_035703025.1 Gemmatimonadales bacterium
AACCTGGTCAGGAGCGCGTCCAGCGCGGCCGCGTCGCCGGCCACCACAGTGGACCGGGGGCCGTTGCTCGCGGCGATCGCCAGCGGCTCTGCGCGGCCGGAGAGGTGGGTCGCGGTCACCTCGGCGGGCAGGGCGACGAGCGCCATGCCGCCCTGGCCACTCAGCCGTCTCAGGAGCCGGCTCCGGACGGCGACGACGCGCGCCGCCGCCTCCAGGGTGAGTCCACCGGAGACGTAGGCCGCGGCCACCTCACCCATGCTGTGACCGACCACCGCATCGGGCTCGACCCCCCACGACCGCCAGAGCGCGGCCAGCGCCACCTGGATCCCGAACAGCGCGGGCTGGATGACGTCGATGGTCTCGAGCGCTGCGCCGCCTTCCCCGCCGAAGAGCCGGTCGATCAGGGACCATCCCAATTCCGGCCCGAGCGCCGCGTCGCACGCCTCGAGGTTTGCCCGGAATACGGGCTCGCGCCGGAAGAGCTCGCTCCCCATTCCGTGCCACTGGGAGCCCTGGCCCGAGAAGACGAACGCGAGCCTCCGCCGGCCGGTTTCGGCTTCGCCCGAGACCACGACCTCCGGATGGCTCTCCCCGCGGAGATAGAGGTCGAGCCGCTCGACGAGCTCCGCTTTGGAGCGCGCGATCACTCCGAGCCGTTGGTCCAGATGCGTGCGCCGGAGCGCCGCGTTGGCCGCCAGCTCGGCCAGCCCGGGGCCGGCCTCGGGCGCCGAGCCTGCCACGAGATCCCGGAACCGGCGGGCGACGGCGGCGAGTGCCTCCCGGCTGTGCCCCGAAAGCGGTACCAGGTGCGGTGTCCCGTCCTCCGCCGTCGACGGGACGGCCATGCGCGGCGCCTCCTCCAGCACGAGGTGGACATTCGTGCCGCCGAACCCGAAGGAGCTGACGCCGGCGAGCCGCGGCCCCTCGCGCCTGGGCCAGTTGGCGAGTTCGCGCTGCACGCGAAGACCGAGCGCCTCGAACGGCACATGTGGATTGGGCGACGTGAAGTGAAGGCTCGGCGGAATGGCACCCTGTCTGAGCGCGAGCGCCACTTTGATCAGCCCGGCCGCCCCGGCCGCAGCCTCGAGGTGCCCGAGGTTGCTCTTGACCGAGCCCAGGGCCAGGGGCGTCTCCCGGCGGCCGGCGGAGGCCACCCGCCCGATGGCGTGTGCTTCCATCGAGTCGCCAAGCAGAGTGCCGGTGCCATGCGTCTCCAGGTACTGCACGTCGCCGGGGGAGACGCCCGCATTGGCGTACGCCGCGCGAAGCACCGCCTCCTGCGCGTCGCGGTTCGGCGCCATCAGCCCGTTGGTGCGGCCGTCCTGGAACACGGCGCCGCCGCGGATGACCGCATAGATCGAGTCGCCGGCGGCCACTGCCGACGCCAGCGGCTTGAGCACCACCAGGCCGCCTCCCTCACCACGCACGTAGCCGTCCGCCGCGGCATCGAACGGCTTGCACCGGCCATCCGGCGCGAGGACGCCCGCCTTCGTGAACGCGATGGAGTGCGCCGGAGACAGGATGAGGTTGACGCCGCCGGCGAGGGCCACGTCGCATTCCCCGCTCGCCAGGCTCTGGCAGGCGAGATGCACGGCCATCAGCGAGGAGGAGCACGCGGTGTCCACGGCGAGGCTCGGGCCGTGCAGGTCGAAGAAGTAGGAGATCCGGTTGGCCGCGATGGCCAGCGCCGCCCCGGTCCCCGAGTGTCCGTTCAGCAGCTCGTGGCGCCCATGCTGCAGCAGGCCGTACTCGTTGACCGAGATCCCCACCACCACCGCCGTCCGGCTGCCCGCGAGGCGCGACATCGGGTATCCGGCATCCTCGAACGCCTCGTAGGCCAGCTCCATGAGAAGCCGCTGCTGCGGATCCATCCGCTCGGCTTCCCCCGGGGAAATGCCGAAGAAGAACGGATCGAACCGGTCGACCTGGTCGAGGAATCCGCCCCACCGGCTGGCAGACTTGCCGGGGGCGGTAGGATCGGGGTCGTAGTACGCAGCGGCGTCCCAGCGATCCGGAGGCACCTCACGAATCATGTCCCTGCCGTCGCGGAGCAGCCGCCAGAACGACTCGGGATCGTCGGCCCC
>DASSYY010000158.1:0-7170 GCA_035703025.1 Gemmatimonadales bacterium
CGCGGTTGCCGGACTGCACGACGACCCGCACGCGGGACGGAATCGCGCTGAGGGTGCCGAGGTCGGTGTGATCCATGTGGGCGTGCGACAGCAGGACCCCATCGAGCCGGGGCAGCTCCCGCTTCCGGAGTGCGGGCTGGATCAGCCGACGCGGCCCGACCTTCACCAGACCGCGTCCCAGGCCGATGCGGGGCTCGAGCACCGGATCGGTCACCAGGGAGGTGCCCAGGAAGTTGAGCAGCACGGTGGCGTGGCCCAGCCAGGCCACGGTCAGCTGGTCGTCCGGCCAGGCGGACGGATCCGGCCGGTGCGGAGCGGGGGCGATGCAGCGTCCGGCATCCTGCCGGCGCGCGGCGGCGGCGCTCCGGGCGTACCGGCGGGCGAAAGCGAGGCGTTCTGCGAAGGGCACGCGGACTCTCCAAGGCTTGATCCTGACCTATCTTACAGGCAGCCATCCAGGCGGCTATCGGCCCGCCGCCAGATTGAACATAATCGAGCGTTCACCCTGTTCCCGTCGAGCCCATGCGCGTCGTCCTGCAGCGAGTTTCCCGAGCGTCGGTGACCATCGACGGCCGCGTGGCCGGCACGGTCGGACGCGGGTTCTGCCTCCTCGTCGGCTTCACTCACGGCGACACCGGGGACCAGGTAGATTGGATGGCCGAGAAGGTGGTCGGGCTCCGGCTGTTCTCCGACGCCGAGGGCAAGATGAACCTGGGGCTGTCGGAGGTGCAGGGCGGACTGCTCGTGATCAGCCAGTTCACCCTCTACGGCGACACCGCCAAGGGACGCCGGCCGTCGTTCATCGACGCGGCGCGCCCCGAGACCGCGATCCCGCTGTACGAGCGCTTCGTGGCCGCGCTCCGGAGCCGCGGGCTGGAGGTGGCCACCGGCGAGTTCGGAGCGGACATGCAGGTCGAGATCCACAACGACGGACCCGTCACCCTCATCCTGGACCGCGCATGACCCGCGAGACCCTGACCCTCGCCTCCTCCTCGCCGCGGCGGCGGCAGCTCCTCGAGATGCTGGGCATCCCGATCCTCGTGGCGCCGTCGCATATCCCCGAGATTCGGCGGCCGGTCGAGACCCCCGTGGACTACGTCGAACGGCTCGCCCGGGAGAAGGCCCTGAGCGTGCCCGGCGCCCTCGTGCTCGGCGCCGACACGACGGTGGTGGCGCGGGACGAGGTGCTCGAGAAGCCGCTCGACGCCGCCGACGCGCTCCGCATGCTCCAGAAGCTCCAGGGTCGCACGCACCAGGTGGTGACCTCGGTGGCCCTGGTGGCCGACGAGACCGTGCACCAGGCGACCGACGTGACCAACGTCGTCTTCCGCCGGATGGACGACGCGTTTCTCGAGGCCTACGTCGCGACGGGGGAGCCGATGGACAAGGCGGGGGCCTACGGGATCCAGGGGTACGGGGCGGCGCTGGTGGAGCGGATCGACGGCGACTTCTTCAGCGTGATGGGGCTCCCGATCCGGCTGGTGCTCGACCTGCTCGAGCGCGCCGGTCACGGCTATCGCTTCGAAGGCGGGCGGAACGGCACGGCGGCGGTGAGTGAGGTGCGCTGAGGCTGCAGTTCCCGCACCCGGTAGACCTGCACGACCTGCGCCTTGCCCTTGAGGGCCATCTCCGGCAGGTAGTCGTAGGACACCTGCTCCCGCACGACTCCCAGCAGCGCCTCGCTCACCAGGATCTCCCCCGGCCCCGCCTCGGCGCAGAGCCGCGACGCGATGTTCACGGCGTCGCCGATCACGGTGTACTCCAGGCGGCGGTGGCTGCCGATGTTGCCCGCGAAGACCTCGCCGTAGTTGATCCCGATGCCGACGCCGATCTCGGGACGCCCCTGGGCGACCCAGCGCTCGTTGAGCCGGGCGATGGACCGCTGCATCGCCAGCGCTGCGCGGAGCGCCCGGTCCGGGTCGTCGGTGTGGGCGATCGGCGCGCCCCAGAGCGCCATGATGGCGTCGCCGATGAACTTGTCGAGCGTGCCGCCGTGCTCGAAGATCACCTCGACCATCTCGGTGAAATACTCGCTCAGGAGCTGGGCGATGGCGTCGGGCCCCATCGACTCGGCGATGGCGGTGAACCCCCGGATGTCGCTGAACAGCACGGTGGTCGGGCGGCGCTCGCCGCCCTGCCGGATGGCGCCGCTCTGCTGGGCGATATCGGCGGCCACGTTGGGCGCGAAGTAGCGCTCGAAGTTGGCGCGGACCGTGGCCTCGCGGCGGATCTGATCGGCGTAGCGCGAGTTCTTGATGCCGATGGCGGCGAGGCCGCTGAAGGCCACCAGGAACTGCAGATCCTCGTCGGTGAAGGTGTTGGTGGTCGTGAGGTTGTCGACGTAGAGCAGCCCCAGTACCCGGTCGGCCGAGGCCATGAGCGGCGAGCACATGGCGCTCCGGACGCTCTGGAGCAGGATGGACTGGCCGCGGAAGCGCGGGTCGGCGGGCGTGTTCTGCGAGACCACCGCCACGAGCTCCTGCATGACCTTATCGGCGATCGAGCGGGGAATCTGCAGCGGCTGCACGTCGCCGAGCCGGCTCCGGGAGATGGTGGGAACGAGCTCGCCCGTCTCCTCGTTCCGGAGCACGATGGTCACGCGGTCCACGCTCATGATCTCGAAGGTGACGTCGACGATCGTGCGGAGCAGCCGGTCGAGGTCGAGCTCGGCGGAGAGCTTCTGGGAGACCTCGAGCAGCATCTGGAGCTTGAGGGCCTGGCGGGCCTCGCCGGTCGCGGCCTCCACGCGGAGCTGGCCCACGGGCGGGCGGTCCCGGCTGGTGATCCCGGGCGGTGCGCCGCCGCTGACCACGAGCTGGCGGACGATCTGGCCGCCGGCCGGCCCCATCTCGGCGGCGATGGCGGGACGCTGCTGCACGGCGGCCGACGTCCCGGGAGTGGTGAGGCGGAACGTCACCTTGCCGAACGTGACGGTGTCCTCGGGCCCGAGCCGGCCGGCCGTGATCCGGGTGCCGTTGATGCAGGTGCCGTTCGAGCTGTCGAGGTCCTTGACCTGCACGCCGTCGGGCGTGACGGTGAGCTCGGCGTGCCGGCGGGAGATGGTGGGGTCGTAGATCGCGATGTCGCTCGTGAGTCCGCGGCCGACGATCATGGTGCGGCCGTCCTTCAGCTCGAAGGTCTGGTCGCCGGAGGCGCTGACGAGGCGGAACGCGGGCATGGCGGAATATACGACGTCCGGGACAGGGCACGCGGGGGGCGCTCGTGCTCCTTCGCTTCGCTCAGGACGACGAGCGCGAGACTTCGGAGCCGGGCGGGCCGTCCGTCCCTCCCGCCAGCGCGAGCGCCAGCAGTACCGCCCGCGCCTTGGCCTCGGTCTCGCGCCATTCGGCGGCCGGATCCGAGTCCGCCACGATGCCGGCACCCGCCTGGATCCAGGCACGCCCGCCCTGGATGACGCAGGTGCGGATCGTGATGGCGGTGTCCATCGTGCGCCCGCCCCAGCCGATGTACCCGACCGCGCCGGCATAGGGGCCGCGCCGGACCGGCTCGAGCTCGTCGATGATCTGCATGGCGCGGACCTTGGGCGCACCGCTCACGGTGCCGGCGGGGAACGACGCCGCCAGCGCCGCCACTGCGTCGAGCTCGGGCCGGAGCCGGCCCCGCACCTCGCTCACGAGGTGCATGACGTGCGAGTACCGCTCGATCGTCATGAAGGCCGTGAGCCGCACCGAGCCGAACTCCGCCACCCGTCCCACGTCGTTCCGTCCCAGGTCCACCAGCATGAGGTGCTCGGCCCGTTCCTTCGGATCGGCGGCGAGCTCCTCGGCGAGCGCCGCGTCCTGCTCGGGCGTGGCCCCGCGCGGGCGGGTGCCGGCAATCGGACGCAGCGTCACCTCGCCGTCCTCGACCCGGACCAGGATTTCGGGCGAGCTCCCGATGACGTGGATGTCGTCGCAGTGCAGGTAGTAGAGATAGGGCGCCGGGTTCAGCGCCCTGAGGTAGCGATAGGTCAGGAACGGATCGGGCGCCGCCACCTCCAGCCGGCGCGAGAGAACCGTCTGGAAGGTGTCGCCCGCCGCGATGTACTCCTTGATGCGGCGCACGTCGTCCTGGAACCGGTCGTCGGGGTACGGCGTGATCGCGGGCGGCAGTGCCCGCGGCGGATGGATGGCCAGTGGCCGGATCGTGCCCGGCACGGACAGACGCCCGATCCAGTCGTCGATCCGCGCCTCCGCCGCGGCGAACAGCCGCCGCAGCTCGGCGTCATCGGCGTCGGCCGCCACCTCGACGTTGGCGATGACCGTCGCCCGGTTGTAGAGGTTGTCGAGCACCAGCAGGGTGTCGGTCACCAGCATGACGGCGTCGGGCAGGTTCCGGTCGTCGGGCGGCGGGTCGGGGAGCGACTCGATGGTTCGGACGATGTCGTAGCCCAGGTAGCCGACGGCGCCGCCGGTGAAGCGGGGCAGCCCGGGGACGTCGACGGGCGGGTGCCGGCGGAGCAGCTGGCCGAGGTGCTCGAGCGGCGGCAGGTCGGTCTCGACCGCTCGCCAGCCGGTGGCGGGGGTCCAGCGCTCGCACGCGCGGCCGCGATAGCGGAAGACCTCGCGCGGATCGGTGGAGAGGAACGTGTAGCGGGCCCACCGCTCGCCGCCCTCCAGCGACTCGAGCAGGAATCCGTACGGACCGCGGTGGAGCTTGGCGAAGGCGGAGACCGGCGTGTCGCCGTCGAGCACGACCTCGCGGGTGACGGGCACCATGGCACCGCCCTGGCGCGCGCGGGCGGCAAAGGCGTCGAAGGTCGCCGTCATTTCGCCGCCGCCACGACGTAGGTGCCCGCCTCGGACAACGGCGCCTCGAGGTTGTCGGCCACCGGCCGGGTCGAGGGGAGCAGCGACAGCTGCGCCCCGCCGGGCAGGACCTGGGCCACCACCAGGGCGCGCTCGTACATGACGTCGCTGCCGTAGGCCGCGCGGGCCCGGGCCGGCGCCGAGAAGTAGCGGGCGTACTTGAAGATCACCGATGCGCCTTCGCCCAGGGGTACGCTCGTGGTCAGGTCCAGCCCGTAGACGCCCGGCCGCGGGCGCACCACGACGCGGACCGGCTGGCCGCTGTCGGCGCGAAAGGCGCGCGGGGGAAACACCAGCTCGGCGAAGACGACGTTCTCGGGCGGGCCGTGCCGCAGCACGATCACGCGCGGCTCCCCCGCGGTCACCGTCACCGTCGTGTCGGAGGGCGCCGGCCCCGCCGTCTCGAGCACGATGGCCGAGGCGAGCGGCACCACGCGGGCGAGGGAGGGATCGACCCCGTTCTTGCTCCGCGCGTGGCCGCCGCAGGCGGCCGCCAGCGCCGCGGCTGCGGCCCAGCGCCAGCTTGCCCGGTCCCAGCGCCTTCGGGATATTCCCGTCATCGATCCCCTGCCGGCGTGAGAGGTGCCCTGGTGCGACCTGCGGTCCGTGCGGCGATGGTGCTGGCCCTCACCCACGTGTCGCCACTCGTCGCGCAGAGCTGGAACGCGCCGGCGGCGCTCGAGCTCGTGCACCGGGCCACGGCGGAGCGGGCGACCGCGCAGGCCGACTCCTCGCTCGAGAGCTATCGGACCCGGGCGCACGGCTTCGTCTTCTTCCTGGCGCAGGTGGGCGAGGGGCTGAGCGAGCCGCCCCGGCTGGTCAAGGCCGACGAGCTGCGCGTGGAAGTGTATTGGCGCGCCCCGGACCGGAGCAAGCAGGTCATCCTGGGCTGGCGCGACGGCGCGTTCCTCCCGACCGACATCGACTACCACCGCGATCACCTGGGCATCGTCACCAACAATTTCGGCGACGTCATCCGGATCGGCGAGGGCGACGAGGTGCGGGACGTGCCGCATCCCCTCTCGCGGGGAGGGCTCGAGGCGTACGACTACGCGCTCGGCGACTCGCTCGCGATCCGCACTGCCGCGGGCGAGACCGTGGTCCGCGAGGTGCAGGTGCGGCCCCGCTCCTTCGCACGCCCCCTGGTGGTCGGTACGCTCTACCTCGACGCCGCCACCGCGCAGCTGGTGCGGTTTCGTTTCAGCTTCACCCCCGCCGCCTACCTCGACCGCCAGCTCGAGGACATCAGCATCGTCCTGGAGAACTCGCTGTACGAGCAGCGCTACTGGCTGCCGTACCGCCAGGAGGTGGAGATCCGCCGGCGCACGAGGTGGCTGGACTTTCCGGCCCGCGGAATCATCCGCGGCCGCTGGGAGATCGACGGCTACGATCTCAACGTGCCCCTGCCCGACACCCTGTTCCGGGGACCGGCGATCGCGGGTCTCGTCCGCCCGCAGCCGGCCGACACCCACTGGACGATGCCGCTCGACCAGGCGATCGCCGGGGTCGCCCCGCCGGTCAACCGTCAGGACATGGACGCGCTCCGGGTCGAGGTCGAACGGATCGCCGGCGCGCGGGCGCTGAGCGGGCTGCCGTCCCGGCGGCTCGCGGCCGGCAGCGTGAGCGACCTCGCCCGGGTCAACCGGGTCCAGGGACTCACGCTGGGCTTCGGCGGCGTCCTCGGTCTCGAGGGCAGCCGGATCCAGGTGCGGCCTTCCATTGCGTACGGAACGTCGGACCATCGCGTCACCGGCGGGCTCACCGTCGCGGCGGGGCTGGGGGCCACCCAGGTCACGGTGGGCGCGTCCCGCCGGATCCGCGACCTGAGCGACCTGCCCGTCATCGCGCCGGCGGTCAACTCGCTGCTCGCGCAGGAAGGCGGCAAGGACTACGGTGACTACGTCCTGCTGCAGGGCCTGACGGCCGGGGTACGCCGGCGCCTGAGCGGGCGCTCGACGCTCGCGTTCTCGGCGGCCGTGGAGGAGAGCCGATCGGTCGGGGTGCGGGCAACGCCGGCCACGGGGGGCTACCGGCCCAACCCCGCACTGGGCTCGGGCACGTGGCACGTGGCGCGGCTGGAGCTCGAGCGAGCCAGCGGGGGGATCGCGGTCCGGCGGGACTTCCAGGGACGGCTGAGCCTCGACGGCGGCGACGGTCCCGGCGAGTACCTGCGCGCGACGCTCGAGAGCCGGTGGCTCACGACCCTGGGCGGCCATGATCTCGTGTCCCGGGTTTACCTCGGCGCCGGGACCGACGAGCTCCCGCCCCACCGGAGCTTCGTCCTCGGCGGGCGCGGCACGCTCGTCGGCGAGCCGTTCCGGGCCTACGGCGGCCGCGACGTGGCCCTGGCACAGGTGGAGTG
>DASSYY010000270.1:0-4581 GCA_035703025.1 Gemmatimonadales bacterium
GGAGATCACCGACTACGACCCTCGTGCGAGTCCCGAGCTCCCGCCCGGCCACTACGTGACCCTCACCGTGCGCGACACCGGCAAGGGGATCGAGCCCGAGGTCCTCCCCTCGATCTTCCAGCCATTCTTCACCACCAAGGAGAATGGCCGGGCGCTCGGTCTGGGCCTCGCGACGGTCTACGGCATCGTGAAGCAGTGCGAGGGGCACGTGGACGTGGAGAGCGCGCCGGGACGAGGCACGATGGTGCGGGTCTACCTGCCGATCGCGCGAGGAGCGCCGAGTTTCGCGAGCTCCGTCGCCAGTCTCGCGCGGCGCGAGGGCATCATCCTCCTGGTCGAGGATGAAGAGCCGGTGCGACGGTTCGCCCGAGCGGCACTGGAGGAGCAGGGCTACCGCGTGCTCGAGGCGGGCCACGGCTGGGAAGCGCTGATGCGCCTCGCCGAGTTCGACGGCTCGGTGAACCTGGTCATCGCGGACGTGATGATGCCGGAGATGGGTGGCAGCGAGCTGGCGAGGCGGCTGGCGGTCGAGCGGCCCGGCCTCCCGATCCTGTTCCTGTCGGGCTACACCGACGACGAGATCACGCTCCGGAACCTCGGTCCCCCGAGCGCCTTCGTGCAGAAGCCGTTCACGCCGGGGACGTTGGTGGAGCGGGTGGGAGAGATGCTTGGGTAGGCAGTCAGGCGGTCAGGCCCGACCGCCCTCCCGCCGAGCTCACCACCGCAACCGCCCCCGCCGCCGTCGCCGAGTGCGTGAGCGACACCTGGACGATCACCCCACCCACGTCCCGCGCGAGCCGCTCGGCGAGGCCGTGGAGCCGGATCGCCGGGCGCCCCTCGGGATCACGCGTCACTTCGATCTCCCGCCAACCGATCGCGCGCGCGCCGGGCAGGGACTGCATCGCCTTGTAGACCGCTTCTTTCGCCGCGATCCGTGCCGCAGCGTTGCCGGTCGGATCGGGTCGGGTGCCGAGATAGGCCCGCTCCTCCGCTGTGAACAGCCTCGCCATCGCATGCTCGCCCTTGTCCGAGAGCATGCGCGCGATTCGATCGAGGTCCACCAGATCGATGCCGACGCCGAGCACGCTCACAGTCGGCTCCACCAGAACTGGGCGAAGCCTTCCAGCTCCGGCGGCACCGGCACGTAGCCGCCCAGCACCAGCCCCAGGTAGACCGCGGCGCCGAGCACGAGCACGGTGAGTAGCCAGAGCGGCCAACGCGGCAGCCGCCAGCCGTGCACCCGCTGCACGTCCCCCTGCCAGCGGAGCTGCTCTCGGGCCGCCGCTTCTTCCAAGGCGAGCCAGGCCGCCTCCAGCCGCCGCGCGGTCGCGGTGAGAGCGGCGCGCCAACTCGCGGCAGCCGCGCGGTCGCGCGCTCCCTGAGCCGGGATGCGATGCGCCGCCTGCTCCAGCTCGTCGAGCGCGGCGACGAACGGCGCTCCGCCACCGCCGAGGCGCGCGGCGATGGCGCGGGTGTCCGTCGGCGTGAGGACGACCTGACGCAGCTTTCGCCGCGGATAGCGCGACTCGGCCGCTGCCTCTTCCAGCCGGGCGTTCACCGCCGCCGTGATCCGCTCGGCCCCTGCCACGACCGCCTTCTCCCACAGCGCGAGCCACGCGACACGGTTGAGCGAGGCCGCGGCGCCGACCGCGTCGCCCGCGGCGGCGAAGGAGCGACTCGCCCCGGCCAACTCGAAGACCCCGGTGACCAGCTTGAGCCGGATGTCGTCCAATCGGACGCCGAGCGGGCCCGCGACGGGCTGCGCGGGATCGGTGAGTCGGCCCAGCGACGGTCCCAGCTCCGGTACCTCCCAGGTTTCCTGGGACACCCCTCGCCCTGCCATCACCAAGACGCGCCGGCGAGCTCGGCCGCGGCGCCGGTGCGCTCCTCGAAGCGGCGGACGAACTCCGTCAGCGGCTCGGCGGTGAACTCATGGCGGGGAATTCCGCTGGCCGCGACGACGCGCTCGATCGCCGCGGGCGCGCCCTCGACCTCGACCAGCACGTCCATGCGGGGATAGCGCTCCAGTCGAGCGGTGGCGTCGTTCAGGCGCCAGACCTCGACCTCGCGGTGGACGACGTGGACCGGCCGGTAGCCCAGTGCCTGGAGCAGCAGCCCCGGATCGGCGCCGACCGGCAGCTCGATCTCCTCGCGCAGCTTGTATCCGTCGGGCGAGCGACCGGTGGGCCCCTTCCAGGCGAGCAGGAAGCCGACGTCGCCTTCGGTAGGCCGGTAGGTGCGCGCACGGAGCACCTCATCGTGCAGCGTCAGCTCCCCGCCGCGATCGTAGCGGACGTCGATCATCCGCCCCCGGGAGCTCAGCTCTGCTCCCGACTCGCGAAGGCGGCGGCGGAGCTGCTCGGGATCCGGCACCACGGCCTTGAGCTCGAGCTCGCGATGGGGTGCGGTCACCCGAGGATCGCCTCCAGGACCAGCTCCGTATCGGAGAGATCCTCGAACACCGCGTGCGGTCCGCAGGCGGCCAGCTCCGCCACCGAGAATCCGCCCGTGGCGACCGCCACCGCGCGCGCGGAGATGCCGGTACCGCAGTGGATGTCGGCCGGCGTGTCGCCGATGATCACGACCTCGGACCCGCTCGGCACCCGTCCGAACCAGCGCTCCGCCCGGCGAGCCGCGATCGCCGGAAGGTCGGGCCGATGGGCAGCGTCGGAGCCGAAGGCGCCGAGGCGGAATCGGCCGGGATCGATGCCGCCGGAGCGCAGCTTGAGCGCGGCACCCTCGGCAAGGTTTCCGGTGAGGAGGCCGAGCAGGATTCCCGGCGTGCGCTCGAGCCGGTCGAGCAGCGGTTCCACCCCCGGCATCAGCGTAGTTCTGGTGGTAGGCCGCTCCAGCTCCTGGGCCAGCAGGCCCACGTACCGCTCGCAGAGGCGGCGCACCCGTTCCGACTCGCGCGCCTCATCCTGGCCCGCCATGGCCAGCATCTCGGCGACGATCTGGGGATCCGTCTTGCCGTCGAACCGGATGCCGGTGAAGGCGGCCGGATCCTCCACCTCGTCGCTCAGCGCCTCGGTGATGGCGCGCCGTCCCGCGCCCGCGGTGAGGAGCAGGGTGCCGTCGATATCGAACAGGACCAGCCGCGAGTAGCCCGCCTGGGTCACCGAGCCTCCAGCCGTCGGACCGCTACCAGCCTGTCCCGGAGCGACCCGGCGCGGGTGCCCGGCAGCCATGACTCCACCAACACACTGCCGCACGCGACGGTGGAGTGGACAAGCGAGTCCGCCGCCGCCGCGAAGGCGACGTGGGTGATGCGGTCCCCGCTCTCGCCCCGGAAGAAGAGCAGATCGCCCGGCCTCGAGGCATCGAGGTCCACGACCGCTCCGGACTCGACCTGGAGCTCCGCGTCGCGGGGGAGCGAGATGCCGCGGGCGGCGAAGGCGGTCTGCACCAGCCCCGAGCAGTCCACGCCCCATGGCGTCACGCCACCCCACTCGTATGGCGCGCCCTCGAACCGCGCCAGCGCCCAGCGCTCGACCGGCTGCGCTCGCGCCGCTGACGCGACCGCGGGAGCCGGCGCCACCTCGCCCTCGAGCAGCACACCGCTCCGGCCATCGGGCAGCCGGACCTCGGCCGATGCCATCGCGACCCGCGCCCTGAGCGGCAGCGCCACCCGTCGGCCGTCGATTCCCACCGTGGCGCCCAGGCTCCACAGGCCTGCATCCTGGCGCCACCGATCGGCGATCTCGTCCTCGGTCTCGACGCAGTACCCCTCGTGCACCCAGCCCTGGTATCCGTCCAGGTCCACCCTGAGCCGGCGCCATTGCCCCGAGCGCTCGTCGATCCGCCCCGTCTCGCCCAGCACGAGCTGGCTCACCTGCTCGGAGCGGAGACTCGGCTGGGCGAAGAGGGGCACGACCGCCGAGCGGGCGATGACGCGGGTCAGGAGGGCCGGCTCTCCGGCGCCGCGGACGACTGTCCCGCCGCGCAGGCCTGGCACAGTGTGATTCCCTGGAAGGTGCAGATGAGGCAGATGAAGGTGCCGCAGTTGGCGCAGGGATAGCCTTCCGACGCCCGCTCCTCGCGGCCGCAGGCGCGGCATTTCATGCCGTCGTGCTCGTGGATCTCGGCCATCGGCGGTTACGAGGTGATGTTGTACCGCTTGATCTTGTTGATCAGCGTCGCCCGGGAGATGCCGAGCTCGATCGCGGCGCGAGTGCGATTGCCGGTGTGGTGCTTGAGGGTGCGCTCGATGTGCTGGCGCTCCAGATCTTCCAGGCTGAGCGGCGTGTGGCGGCGGTCGCCCAGACCCGGGCGGGCCCGGAACTCGCCGGGCAAATGCTCCACGCTCACCGCCGGCTGACTCCGCCCCAGAATCAGCGCCCGCTCGAGAACGTTGCGCATCTCGCGCACGTTCCCCGGCCAGGGATAGGAGAGCAGCCGCTCCAGCACTTCGCTGGAAAGGGTGGGCGGACCGTCGGGCAGCTCGCTGAGGAGATCGGAGAGGATCCGGGTGATGAGCGAGAGCCGGTCCTCCCGCGACCGCTCGCGCACCGCCGGCAGCGTCAGCGGCATGACGCTGAGACGATAGTAGAGATCCTCCCGGAAGAGCCCCTCCTCCACTTC
>DASSYY010000319.1:0-20473 GCA_035703025.1 Gemmatimonadales bacterium
CTGGGCGAGGTCCTCCTGGGCCAGGGCCGACAGGCCCGGCTCCTCCTGCAGCAGCGCCGCGTGCCCGATGATGCCCGTCAGCAGGTTGTTGAAGTCGTGGGCGATGCCGCCGGCGAGCTGCCCGATGGCCTGGGCCCGCTCCGCCCGGACCAGGCGCTGCTCGAGCTGCCGGCGGTCGGTCACGTCGGTGGCCACTCCCACCAGCCCCGTGAAGGAACCGTCCGGCCCGAACCGCGGCACGCCGACGTCGAGCAGCCACCGGTACTGGCCGTCGTGCCGCTGCATCCGGTACTCGGCCTGGAACGGCGCCCGGTCGGCGATGGCGGCCTGGAGCTGGGACATCACGGCCGCGCGGTCGTCCGGGTGGAGCCGGTCGGCCCAGCCGTGTCCCAGCTCCGCCCCGATCGGGCGCCCGGTGAATGCCAGCCAGCGGGCATTGACGTAGTCGCAGCTGCCGTCCGTCTTGACCGCCCAGACCATCGCGGGCAGGCTCGCGTAGTCGACCTGATCCGCCGGGGGTGGCGGCGCGTCGGTGGCCCGGGTGAGGCGGCGCTGAAGCTCCGCCGTCGCGAACATCGCGAGGTCCTCCAGCGCCGTCCTGTCGCCCTCGGACCACTGGCGGCGATCGTAGTCCACCGCCGCGAGCGTGCCGACCACGTGCCCGTCCGGAGCGAACAGCGGCATGCCGGCGTACGCGACGATGCCGAGCTCGGTGACGGCCGGGCTGTCGCGGAACAGCTCGTGATCGCGGGCGTCCTCGACCATGAGCGGGGCGCGCCGGCTCACGACATACTGGCACATGGAGTAGTCGAGGGGGCTCTGCCGGTCGGTCGCCGCCGGTTCGGGAAGTCCGCGCTGGGCGGCGAAGAACTGACGGTCGTCCGTCACCAGGCACACCAGGGCGCCGGCGCAGCCAAGCGTCTGGCAGACCAGCCGGGTCAGCCGCTCCAGTGCGGGTTCCGGGGGAGCATCCAGCAGACCGGTCCGACGCACCGCCGCGAGGCGCTCGGCGTCGCGAAGCGATGCCACGTGATCCTTCTCAGGGCCCAAGGGCAGGCTCCGACAGGCGCCGGACGAGTAGGGGTTGGGGTGTCATAATGTCGCCCCACGATCAGGGGACGGCAAGTCCGCCTCGCGGCTGGCGGGGACATCGCGGTACGCCTACTCTTGGGCATGCCGTTCCTCGACACCCGCCGACAGCGGGCCGCGCTGCTGATTTTCGTGCTGGGCTTCGGGTTGGCCTATGCCCTCTGGCCGTTCAGCAGCGGGCTCATGGGCGCCCTCGTCCTGTACGTCCTGTTCGCACCGGTCTATCGGGCGCTGGTGCGGCGGGGCCTCCGGCCGGGGCTGGCCGCGGGTGTCGTAGTTCTTGTCGCCCTGGTCCTGGTCGTCGGACCGGGGATCTCGTTCATCGGGCTGGTCGCGAACGAGGCCCAGGACATGGCCGCCAGCGTGCTGAAGAGCCCGCTCCTGGCCCGCCTGCGCCAGCTCCGGGTCGGCCCCTACGACATCGGCGCCCAGATCGAAGCGCTCGGATCCCAGATCGTCTCGTGGGCCGGCAGCAGCGCCATCCGGGTAGTCGGCACGGCCACCCGGCTCGGCATCCAGCTCACGATTTCGTTCTTCGGCTTGTTCTACCTGCTGCTCGCCCCGGACGGGGCGTGGCAGGGGATCCGGCCCTTCATCCCGTTCTCGAGCAAGAGCGCCGAGATCCTGCGGGCGCGCTTTCGGGACGTCACGTTCTCCACGCTCATCGGCACCGGGCTGACCGCCGCGGTCCAGGGCCTCCTCGTCGGCCTGGCCTTCTGGGCGACGGGGCTCTCGAATGCGGTATTCTGGGGCGTCGTCACCGTGATCGTGGCGATCCTGCCGGTGGTGGGGAGTGGCCTGATCTGGGGCCCCGCCGCCGCGGCGCTCGCGGTGGACGGGCGCTACGGCGCGGCGATCGGGCTCGCCGCCTGGGGCATCCTGGCGGTGGGCAACGTGGACAACGTCATCCGACCCTACGTCTTCCGGCGCTGGGCGCGGATCCATCCCTTCATCACGGTGATCGGCGCCTTCGCGGGGATCAACTGGTTCGGGCTGCTCGGGCTGCTCATCGGTCCGCTCGCCATCTCCTACTTCTTCGAGCTGATCCGGATGTACCGCGACGAGTACCTGCAGGAGGACGAGGCCGCCGGCGTCTGACCGCCGCGCGGGTCACAGCGCGCCGCGGAGGCTGGCATCCACCCGGTCCGCCATCGCCCGCGCCGTCTCACGCAGCTCGAGCAGCTCGCGCTGGTGCTGGCCCAGCGTGCCGGCGTCGAGATCGGCCATGACGCTGCGGCAGATCTCCGCGGCGCGCCGCAGCCGGAACCGGAGCAGCAGGGCCTCCGGGTCGCGCGAGCCCACCGCGGAGATCACGGCCCACAGGCGCAGTCGCGCGTCGTCGATGGCCGCCTTGAAATCGTCCAGTCCTTCCTCCGGCACGCTGCCCTGGCGGAGCTTGTCCTCGATCGCCTGGACGGTCGCCCGGATGGTGCGGGTGGTCTCGGCGGGAGCCATGCGCGACATGCTACAGCCCGTCCGCGGCGGCTGCGGAATGGCCGCCCGCCTTCCGCTGCTGGCCGGCTTCCGTGCGGGGGTCCGGGAAGCTGGCCCGAATCTCCTCCGCCTCGGCTCGCCCCTCGAGAAACGCCTCCACGCACGCCGGGTCGAACCGGACACCGCGATTCTGGTCCAGGTAACTGAAGGCCAGGTCCGGCGGCCAGGGCGACTTGTAGGGACGCTGCGAGGTGAGGGCGTCGAACGTGTCCGCCACGGCGACCACGCGTCCCCGGAGCGGGATCGCCTCCCCGGCCAGGCAGTTGGGATAGCCGCTGCCGTCGAACCGCTCGTGATGGCTCAGCGCGATCTCGGCGGCGGCCTGCAGCAGGGCTGAGCTGCTGCCGCCAAGAATGCCGTGGCCGATCACGGTGTGCTCCTTGATCAGCTCGAACTCCCTGTCGTCGAGCGCCCCCGGCTTGAGCAGGATCGAGTCGGGGATGCCGATCTTCCCCACGTCGTGCATCGGGGCGGCCTGAAACATGATTTCCTGCTCGCCCGCCGGCAGCGCCAGTCGCCGGGCGACGACCCGCGCGTAGTGCGACACCCGGACGATGTGCGATCCGGTCTCCCAATCGCGATACTCCGCCGCCTTCGACAGCCGCAGGATCGTCTCGCGCTCGCGGGCGACCATCGCCGCGGTGACCCGGCGGACCTCCTCCTCCAGCCAGGACGAGCGCTGCGCCAGCAGCCGCTGCCCGCGGCGGATCGCGATCATGTTCTTCGTGCGCGCACGGACCTCGGCTGCCTCGATGGGCTTCGAGAGGACGTCGTTGGCGCCCCGGTCGAGCGCCTCGACCCGCACGGCGCGCTGCCCGCTGGCCGTGATCATCATGATGGGGATCTCGGCCGAGTGCGGCTCGGCCCGGACGGCCGCGATCAGCTCGATCCCGTTCAGCCCCGGCATCTCGTAGTCGGTGATGAGGACGTCGGGCTCGTTCGCGCGGCACCACTCGAGCGCGGCCGGGCCGTCGGCAAAGGTCAGCACGTCGACCGCCGGCAGCTCCGCGATGACGTGCCGGACGAGCTCCAGGACGAACGGATCATCGTCGACGACGACGATGGCCGCCGGGGCGTCAGGCGCCGCGGACGGCATCTCGTCAACCACCGATCGAGTCTGCATGCCCCACCTTCCGCGCGAGCGAGGGTCGAAAGGGTGCGGAACGGGCCCGCGTCGTCACCCGCGGACCGGCGCTATGATCGAGGAGCATGGCGAACTCACGCTCGGTGAGCGCCGCAACAGGCAATCAGGGGGAGTGAGAGATCGCTTCCAATCTCTCGCTTTCAATCTCACCAGTCCGGTCGAGAGAGCGCAAGATCCGGTCGGTAGCGCATATGCCAGGGGGCAGACCCGTGAGGATCTGCCCCCTGGCCACAGCCGTCAGCCGCCCGCTCAGTTGACCCGGGTCAGCTCCACCCGGCGGTTCTGCGCTCGCCCGGCGGCCGTCTTGTTCGACGCGACCGGCTTGCTCGGTCCGTAGCCCGCGGCGGTGAGCCGATCCGTCGCCACACCCTTCGAGATCAGGTACTGCCGCACCGACTCGGCGCGCGCCGCCGACAGCCGTTTGTTGAGCGCCGCGGAGCCGGTGTTGTCGGTATGGCCACCGACCCTGACCTTGATCTCTTCGTTCGCGACCAGCGACGAGGCCACCGCGTCCAGGATCACCTGCGATTCGGGCGTGAGGTCGGCCTTGCCGGTTTCGAAGTTCACGCCCTCGAGGATCAGCGTCTTCCTGGTGGGCTCGAAGAGCACCTGGCAGCCTTCCTCGTCCACCTTGACGCCGGCCGGCGTGTTGGGGCACCGGTCCTTGTCGTCGTTGACGCCGTCGCCGTCGGCATCCTTGGGCAGCGAGCAGCCCTTGGCGTCCACCTTGTCGCCGGCCGGGGTGTCCTTGCACTGGTCGACGTCGTCGAGCACGCCGTCACCGTCGCCGTCCTTGATGGTACAGCCCTTCGCGTCCACCTTGTCGCCCGTGGGCGTGTCCTTGCATTCGTCGACGCCGTCAGGCACGCCGTCGCCGTCTCGGTCCCGGACGCCGCGCTGGCCGCCGAGCATGAAGCTCAGGCCCGGCTGGATGCCCCAGTTGAGGTTGTCCGAGGCGCCGTTGTCCGGCGAGGGGATGTAGTCGAGGTAGGTGTCGATCCGGATTGAGGTGACATCGCCCAGGCCGAGGCGCACGCCCACGCTGCCGGTGGCGCCGGCATCCGAGAAGTCGTAATCCCGCTTGTACAGCGACTGCACGTACCCGGCCCCGAACACGAAGCCCACATGCTCGCCCGACATCACGTTGTACGCCAACTTGCCCCGAAGCGTGATGTAGGAGACGTCGGACCCGTCCCGCCCCTCCGCCGGAACCCACGCGCCTTCGCCTTCGATGGCCAGGTGGTCGGTAAAGAAGTAGCCGAGTCGCGCGCCCGGGCCGGCGCGGCCCTGGGAGATGATGAGGGATCGGTCGAAGTAGCTGATTTGGGGGAAGAGTCCGACCTCGAACGCGCCTTTCTCTTGCGCGGAGGCCTCCGAGACGACCGCGACGGTCGCCAGCAGTGCCAGGGCAGTCCTGCGCATCATTCCTCCTCGACGCGGATGGAACGGGACCTGCTGCGGTCGTGCAGAATTGAAACTTCGGGCGTTCCTATATTGGCGACTTACCCCGACTGTGTGCAATAGGTCCACACGGGGCGCGCGCGCTATCTTGGATCCATGCCCGCTCCACAATCGCTCGTTCTCCGCTTCGTCCTCGCCGCGGGACTCGGCGTGCTCGCCGATCCGGGCAGCGACCTCCGGGTGCTCAGGGTCGTGCCGTCCGGCGAGGCCTCGCCCACCACCGCCGTCACCATCACGTTCGACCGGCCCGTGGCCGGGTCGCTCGACCGGACGGTGGACCCCCGCGCGATCTTCACGATCGTTCCGGCGGTGGCCGGGACCGTCGATTGGCGCGACCCCGTCACGCTCCGCTTCCGGCCCGCCGCCCCGCTCGCGCCCAACGCGAGCAACGCCGTGACCGTGGCGAACAGCTTCGCCGCCATGGACGGAAGCCGCCTCACCGAGCCGTACGGCTTCAGCTTCCGGGTCCGCGGCCCCCGTGTGCTGGCGGGGTCGCCGGTCGGCCCCAACGGCGGCTCGGGATACCTCGCGCCCGACGCGCGCTTCGACCTGGTGGTGGACGCGCCGGTTGATCCCGCAGTGGTCGAAGCGGCCGTGTACGTCGAGTTCGACCGGCTCTGCCGACGGCCCGGAGCGATCCGGCTCAGGGTAGAGGACCAGCGCGCGGTCACGGCCGATGACCGCTGGGACTTCCGCGAGGCCGGTGGTTGGGACCGGGACCGGTCGGCCGACGGGCTCCGACGCGTGGTGCGGCTCGCGCCGCGGACGGCGCTGCCGCATGGCTGTGCCGGCGAGCTGGTGGTGCCGACGGCCCTCGACGGGCGCGCCGGCGCCCAGCCGCTCCGCTGGGGCCTGGCCACGTACGGCGACTTCCGCCTGGCGCGGGCCGGCTGCGGCTGGGAGGGCCTCGCCTTCTGTCCGACGGGCCCGGTCGTGCTGCGCTTCACCACGCCGGTGCGCGGTGCGGACGTCCTGCGCCACGTCTCGCTCAAGCCGGCGGTGCCGCTGGCGCTGGCCGACACCAATGACGTCCGCGCCGAGTGGGTGGTGGATGCGACCCTGAGGCCGCGCACCACCTACGCCGTCGTGATCGATCCCGCGCTCCACGACGGATTCGACCAGCCGCTCACCGGCAATCCGGTCGCCACGCTCGGCACCACCGGGTACGCGCCGGCGATCAACTACGCGCCGGGACGGGCCGTGGTGGAGCGGAAGGGCGCCGGCACCTTCGCGCTCACCTTCGTCAACGTCGACACGCTCGAGGTCGTGACCGCGCCGGTTCCCGACTCGCTCGAGGCCGCGTTCCTCGCGCGGAGCGAATGGAGCTGGGGCGAGCTCTGGCCCGCCCTCCTGCCCAAGGCCAGGCGCGAGCGGGTTCCGGTGACCAGCGTCCGGGACCGGGTCCGGGTCTACGGGGTGAAGCTCGCGGCGCCGGCCTATCGGCGCCCCGGCACGCCGACCCTGCTCGCAGTGCAGGTGACCGGCCGCGGGCTCGACAGCCTGAGCCGCCGCCAGCGCCCGATCGCGCTCCTCCAGGTCACCGACCTCGGCGTCCACGCGCGGGTGGGGAGCGAGGACGGCGTGGTCTGGGTGACCGGCGCGAGTGACGGTCGGCCCCGGCGCGGCGCGTCCGTCGCCCTGCACGACGCGAAGGGCCGGGTGATCGCCCGGGCGGTGACCGACACCAGCGGTATCGCCCGACTCACCGGCTACGGCGCGGATCCGGGGAGCGCCGAGACCGAGGGGGACGACGAGAACGGGAGCTCGAGCTTTCAGGGATACGTGAGCGTCGTGCTCGGGACCGATCGGGCGCTGCTCGGCATCAACGACTACGATCCCGACCTGAGCCCGTGGCGCTTCAACGTCACCCAGGCGTGGGGCAGCGGGCGGCTGCCGGTGGCGGCCGCCGTGTTTACCGAGCGCGGCATCTACCGGCCCGGCGAGCCGCTCTTCGCCAAGGCGATCGTCCGCACCGGCCCGCTCGGCGCCCTCGCGCGCCCGGGGGCAAGCGATTCCCTCCGCTGGCGCTTCGAGGCGCGGGCCGACGACACCGGCCCTCCCGCCGCGCTGCGCGACACCACCGTGGCGCTGTCCGCCTTCGGGACCGCCGATCAGCGCTTCACCGTGCCCGCCGCCGCGCCCCTCGGGGAGTATCGGGTCGTCGCCCAGCTTCGCCGCGCCGGGCGCTGGACCGAGGTCGCCTCGACCTCCTATCGCGTCGCCGAGTATCGCCCGCCCGAGTTCCTGGTCGACGTCACCGCCGACAGCGGCAGCCGCTACGCGGGCGACTCGGTGACCGCGGGCGTGGAGGCCCGCTACCTGTTCGGCGCGCCGATGGGCCGCGCCGCCGTCCGCTGGACGCTCCGGCAGCAGACCGCCTGGCCCTACGAGATCGGGATCCCGGGCACCGACGACTTCTACGTGGGCGAGACCGGGTGGTGGTACGAGGACGCCGGTGAGGCCAGCCCACCGGTCCAGATCGCGGCCACCGGCGTCGACACGCTCGATGCCGCGGGACACCTCGCGCTCCGCCTCAAGCTCGGGGAGAGTGTCCGCGGCCGGCCGGCGTACGCCACGGTCGAGGCCACCGTGGTGGACGTGAACCGGCAGACGGTGTCCGCGTCGGCGTCGCTCGTGGTGCACCCCGCGGATTTCTACCTGGCCGCCAGGCCCGCCGGCGAGAGCTACTTCTGGACGGCCGGTACGCCGGTGCGGGTCGGCGTCGTCGCGGTCCGGCCGGACGGCGTCCGGGTGCCGGGCGTCGCGGTGACCGGCACGATCGTGAGGCGCGAATGGCACTCGGTGCGCCGCGATCGCGCGGGGTACGGGGAACTGGTCGGGGAATGGGTCTCGGATACGGTCGCGCGCTGCACGCTCACGACCGCGGCCGACACCGTGCCCTGCGGCTTCACGCCGCCGGCGGGGGGCACGTTCGTCGTCACCTTCCGCGCCGCCGATGCCGCGGGCCGCGGGGTCTCGACCAGCTTCTATCGCTGGGCGACCGGCAAGGACTGGGTGCCGTGGAACGACGAGAGCCAGTTCAAGATGGACGTGATTCCCGACCGGGCCCGGTACACGGTGGGCGATACCGCGACGGTCCTGTTCGCCTCGCCGTTCACCAACGCCGAGGCCTGGATCACGGTCGAGCGCGAGGGGCTGCTCCAGCAGCGCCGGCTCACCATCCGGAGCGGCACGACGACGCTCAAGCTGCCGATCACGGAGGCGCTCGCGCCCAATGCGTTCGTCTCGATCCTCGTGGCCCGCGGCCGGAGCGCGGCACCCGGCCCGCTCGACGACCCCGGGCGCCCGACCATGCGGGTGGGATACGCCGAGATTCGGGTCACCCCCGAGCGCAAGCGGCTCGCGGTCGAGGTCGCGCCGGTCGCGGCCGAGTACCGGCCCGGGGATACCGCCCGCGTGTCGCTCCGGGTGCGGGACGCCGAGGGCCACGGCCAGCGGAGCGAGGTCACACTCTGGGCGGTCGACGAAGGCGTGCTCGCGCTCACCGGGTATCGGACGCCCGATCCGATCGACCTGCTCTACCGGCCGCGCGGTCTGGGCATGCGCCTCGCCAGCACGCTCACCACGGTCGCGCCCCAGGTGGCCGAAGGCGAGAAGGGGCGCCGGGCCCCGGGCGGCGGCGGGGGGCGGGACGCGGCCGACATTCTCCGCTCCCGCTTCCAGACGACCGCGTTCTTTCTGGGCTCGGTCGTGACCGACGCGTCGGGGCAGGCGACCGCCGCGGCCCGCCTCCCCGACAATCTCACCACCTTCCGGCTCATGGCCGTGGCCGTCACCGCGGGCGATCGCTACGGCGGCGGCCAGTCCACGCTTCTCGTCACCCGGCCGCTGGTGGCGCGCCCGGCGCTGCCGCGCTTCCTCCGCGAGGGCGACCGCTTCGCCGCGGGCGTCGTCGTGAACCGGCGGGACGGCGCCGCGCGCGAGGCCAGGGTCGCGGCCCAGGCGAAGGGCGCCGAGATCCAAGGCAAGCGCAGCCGCAGCGCGGTGCTCGAGGCCGGCCGCGGCCGCGAGGTCCGGTTCGACTTCCGGGCGCGCCCCGGCGACAGCGCGTCGTTCCGTTTCGACGCCACCAGCGGCCAGGACGCGGACGCCGTGGCGCTCGCGCTGCCGCTCAAGCCGGCGTTCCATCCCCGGTCCTACACCGTCGCCGGCGTGCTGCACGACACCGCCTCCGCCGAGCTCCTGCTGCCCGCCGACATCGATCCGGCGCGGTCCACGCTGCAGCTGAGCCTCGGCACCTCGCCGCTCGCCATGATCCGGGGCGCCCGACGCTGGCTTCGGATCTACCCCTACTGGTGCTCGGAGCAGGTGGCGAGCGCGGCGGAGCCGCTCGTCGCGCTGATGCAGGCGGGGCCGCTCCTGGGCGACACGGCGCTCGCGCGCGGTGCCCGGACCGAGCTGGCCCGCGCCGTCGCGACTCTCAGCCGCCGCCAGCGGAGCGACGGAGGCATCGGGCTCTGGAGCGGCACCGACTGGACCACGCCGTGGCTCACCGCCTACGCCGGCGGCGTGCTGCTCGATGCGCGGGAGGCCGGTCTCGCCGTGGATGACTCGGTGCTCGCCCGGCTCGGCGCCTATCTCGCCGGCTCGCTGGCGCAGCGCCAGGCGATCATCGGCCCTGTGGCGCGGTGGTACGCCGACGGCCGGGCGCGCCTGAGCGATCGGGTCATGGCTGTGGACTACCTGAGCCGGGCCGGCCTGCGCGACCGCGCGGCGGAAAACGAGCTGCTCCGGCTCTCCGCCCAGCTCGCGTGGGAGGACCGGGTGCGGCTTGCGCTGGTGCTCGCCCGCGGCGGGGATCGGGACGCGGCGCGCTCGCTGCTCGAGCCCGCCTGGCGCTCGGTGCGCGTCGAGGGCCGCACGGCCACGCTCCCGCCGGAGGCACGCCGCGACTTCTATTTCGACTCGCGCATCCGGCCGGCCGCCTATCTGCTCAGCGCGACGCTCGCCGTCGACCCCGCGCATCCGCTCGTAGGCCCGCTGGTGGAGACCCTGCTGGCGCAGGGCCGCGGGCTTCCGTGGGTCTGGAACACCCAGGACTACGGCACCGCGATCGAGGCGCTGGTCGCCTTCCAGCGGCGGCAGCAGGCCGCGGCCGCCCGTGGCGTCCGCGTCAGCGCGGGCCCGCGAGTCGTGCTCGCGCCCGCCGCGGTCGGAGCGGCGCGGGACTCGAGCGTGAGCCTGCGCGACCTGGTCGAGCGGGGGAAGGACGGCGCTCGCCTCCGGCTTCGGCTCGAGGCCGGAGACGGCGGCCGCGCCGCGCCGCCGGTGTTCTACTACCTCACCGTCACTGCAGTGCCTCGTGGAGCGCCCGTCCGCCCGGACGAGCGCGGGGTCGCGGTCGAGCGCTGGTACGAGCGGTTCAGCGACGGCAAGCCGATCACCGAGATCGCCGAGGGCGAGCTGGTGCGGGTCCGGCTCAAGGTCACCGTGCCCAGCGAGCGGCATTTCGTCGTGCTCGACGACGCGCTACCGGCCGGCCTCGAGGCCGTCGACCTGAGCCTGCGGACGGCCGGCGGCATTCCCGGCCCGGGTGCCGCGGACAGCACGTCACGGGAGGCGGCGTCGGAGGACGAGGGCCGCGAGTCGTTCGCGTGGGAGTACGGGAGCTGGGATGCGGGGTGGTGGTCGCCGTTCGATCACAAGGAGATGCGGGACGACAAGGTGGTCTACGTCGCCACCCAGCTCTGGCCGGGAAGCTACAGCGCGACCTACGTGGCGCGGGCCACGACGCCCGGGGTGTTCGCGCGGCCGCCGGCGCATGCGGAGGAGATGTACAACCCGGCAGTGTTCGGGGAGAGCGACGGGGGAGTGTTCACCGTGACGGCCAAGGGGAAGTAGGGTGTCGATCCACTCTGTCGTCCGGAGCGGAGCGTGCGCCGGCCTGATCTCCGCCATCCTGCTCTCAAGTTGGCTCTCCCGGCCACTCCCTCCGGATCTCCTTCGCCCGCCCGCCACCGGCCTGGTCCTGCTCGACCGCGCCGGGCTCCCGCTCCGCAGCACCCGCGCCGCCGACGGTGCGCTTCGCCGCTGGGTGCCGCTGGCCGACATGGACCCGGACCTGCTGGCGGCCTTCCTCGTGGTCGAGGACCGCCGGTTCTATCGTCATGCCGGCGTGGATCCGCGCGCGCTGGCGCGCGCGGCACTGGCCGATCTCCGGGCCCGCCGTATCGTGGCGGGCGGGTCCACCATCACGATGCAGCTCGCCCGCCTGCTCCTTCCAACTCCCCGGACGTGGCGGGGCAAGGTGTCACAGGCGCTCTGGGCGCTTCGGATCGAGCGGCGGCTCTCGAAGCAGGCCATCCTCGAGCAGTACCTCAATCGCGTCCCGCTGGGGCAGGGCGCCGTCGGGGTCGAGGCCGCTGCGGTCCTCTACTTCGGTGCCCACGCGGCCGAGCTCAGCCTCGGCCAGGCCGCGCTCCTCGCGGGGCTCGCCCGGGCACCGTCCGGCGACAACCCGCTCGTCGCCCCGCGCCGCGCCCGCGCCCGCCGCGCCGTGGCGCTCGACCGGCTGGTGGCCAATGGCTTCGCCACGCCGTCCACGGCAGAGCGCGCCCGTGCGGAGCCGGTCCTCGCCCGCGCGAGCGGGGCATTCCTGGCCCCCCACTTCACGACCCTCGTCGCGGAGTGGCAGGACCGGGCCGAGGCCGGCATGCCCGCGGCGGGGGCCGTTCGCACGTCGCTCGATCTCCCGCTTCAACTTCAGCTCGAGGCGGAGGTGCGGCACACGGTCGAGACGCTGGCGGATCGCGGCGCGAGTCAGGCCGCTGCGGTGGTAGTGGACAACGCCAGCGGCGAGATCCTGGCGTGGGTGGGCTCGCCCGACTTCTGGGCCGACACTGCGGGTCAGGTGGACATGGTGATGTCGCCGCGCCAGCCGGGCTCGGCCCTCAAGCCGTTCCTCTATGCGCTGGCGTTCGACCGCGGCTATACCCCCGCGTCGATCCTGCCCGACATCGCGCGCGTCTACCAGACATCCACCGGGCCGTACCGCCCGCGAAACTACGACCGCCGCTTCCATGGCCCGGTGCGCGCGCGCGAAGCGCTGGCGAGCTCGTACAACCTGCCCGCCGTGCACCTCGCCGACCGGCTCGGCGTGGGCAGCCTGCTGCATGTGCTTCGCGAGGCCGGCTTCACTTCGCTCGGACGCAGCGCCGAGTACTACGGCCTGGGGCTCGCGCTCGGCAACGGCGACGTGACGCTGCTCGAGCTGGCCAACGGGTACCGGGCGCTCGGGAACGCCGGCGTATGGCGCCCGTGGCGCTGGCGGGCCGCGGCGCCAGGCGAACTTCCCGAGCCGGGGCACCGGATCGCCAGTGCCCGCTCGGCGGCACTGGTCCTGGACATTCTGGACGATCCGGTCGCCCGCATTCCGGGCTTCGGCGTCGAGACCCCCCTCGACTTCCCCTTCCCCGTCGCGGCGAAGACGGGCACCAGCCGTCACTTCACCGACAACTGGGCGGTGGCGGTGACCGGTGGCTTCACGGTGGCGGTGTGGGTCGGGAACTTCAGCGGCCGACCGATGGACGGCGTGAGCGGCGTGAGCGGCGCTGGCCCGCTGCTGCACCGCGCCGTGCTGGCGACGGCGGCCAGGCACGCTCCGGGCGTGCTGGCGGCCCCCGAAGGCGCGGGAGCGGTGGCCGTTCGCATCTGCCGGCTCTCGGGGCTTCGGGCCACCGCGCGCTGTCCCTCGGCTGTCGAGTGGTTCGCCCCCGGCACCGCGCCGGCCGCCACCTGCGACTGGCATGAGGCGCAGGGAGTCCGCTTGCCGGCCGAATTCGCCGAGTGGGCACAGGAGCAGGGCGGACTGCCGGCCGCGGCTGTCTCGGCGCCAGCGCCGTCGGTCGCAGGGTCATCGCCGGCGGCCGGCACGGACTCGCGGTCGGTGTCCGCTCCCGAGTCGGGGCGTTTCCGCATCCTGTCGCCGCAGGAGGGTGACGTCTATCGGGTGCCGGCTGGCGTGGACCCACGGTATGCCACGGTGGCCCTCCGCGCCGCCGGCGGCTCGGCCGGCCGCGGCGTCCGGTGGACCGTCGACGGCCGGCCACAGCGCTCGGCCCGCTGGGCGCTCGAGCGGGGGCCCCACCGGATACGCGCGGTGGACCGGGGCGGGGAAGCGGCCGAGGTGGGAGTGCGGGTGGAATAGGCGCACGGCGAGGGCTTGCGTGGGAAGAGCGAAGATAATAGCTTAATGTCAAGCTACTTGATGGAGAGCTAATGCCGAAGCCGAGCCGATATCGCGGGGACCGCGTCGAGCGCCTGGCGCTGAGCACGTACCTCAAGCTCACCCGCGCGAGCGAGACGCTCTGGAACCGGCTCGCGCCGGGACTGCAGGGCTACGAGCTCACGCCGAGCCAGTTCGGCGTGCTGGAGGCGCTGCACCACCTCGGCCCGATGCACCAGTGCGAGCTCGGCGAGCGCATCCTCAAGAGCAGCGGCAACATGACCCTGGTGATCGACAACCTCGAGAAGCGCGGCCTGGTCCGACGCGAGCGGTCGCTCGAGGACCGGCGATTCATCCAGGTGCACCTGACGGAGGACGGCGAGCGGCTCATCCGCCGCGTCTTCCCCATGCACGCCGACGCCATCACCCGCCAGCTCGCGGTGCTCACGCAGGAGGAGCAGCGAGCGCTCGGGAACCTTTGCCGGAAGCTGGGAGCAGTCGCATGAGCATCCATCACGTCACCGCCATCGCGGGCGATCCGCAGCGCAACCTCGACTTCTACGCCGGCGTGCTGGGCCTGCGCCTGGTGAAGCTGACGGTCAACTTCGACGACCCCGGCAGCTACCATTTCTACTTCGGAGACGAGTCCGGCAGTCCCGGCTCCATCCTGACGTTCTTCCCATGGCCGGACGGGCTGCGCGGCCGGCAGGGTACCGGGCAGATCGGCACCGTCTCGCTCGCCATTCCGCCGGCGTCGCTCGGGTGGTGGATCGAGCGGCTGGTGCAGCACGGCCTCAAGTTCGACGGCCCGGCCCGCCGGTTCGACGAGCAGGTGCTCGCCTTCGCCGATCCCGACGGCCTGCTCCTCGAGCTCGTCGCCACGCCCCGGGTGGCGGGGCTCCCTGGGTGGGCCGACGGGCCGGTACCGGCGGATCACGCGGTTCGCGGGATCCACGGCGCCACCATCTGGGAGGATGGCGATCAGGGCACGGCCGCCTTCCTTTCCGATCTCATGGGTCTCAGCCGGGTCGGGGAAGAGGGCAACCGGGTGCGGTTTGAGTCCGCTGCCACCGGTGCGGGCACGGTGGTGGACCTGCGCCGGGTACCCGGGTTCTGGGCCGGCGCCGGCGGGGTGGGCACCGTACATCACGTGGCCTTCCGGGCGGCCTCCGACGAGGCGCAGCTCGAGCACCGTGCGAGGCTCACATCGGCCGGGGTGGACGTCACGCCGGTGGTGGACCGGCAGTACTTTCACTCGGTCTACTTCCGGGAGCCGGGCGGCGTGCTGTTCGAGATCGCGACCGATCCACCGGGATTCACGCTCGATGAGCCGGCGGCCGACCTGGGAACGCGGCTCCAGCTGCCGCCGATGTACGAGCCCATGCGCGACCGGATCGAGCGCGCGCTGCCGGCAGTCCGTCTGCCGCAAGTGCGCCCGGTGGGTGCGGCGGAGGTGTCATGACCGCCTCCGCCCTCGGATTCGCCCATCGGGTCGTTCCGGCCGCGCGGCCGGGCCTGCCGCCGCTCCTGCTGCTGCACGGGACCGGTGGCACGGAGGACGATCTGCTCCCGCTCGGCGAGCGGCTCCTGCCGGGCGCCGCCCGTCTGAGCCCGCGCGGCCAGGTGCTGGAGAACGGGATGCCCCGATTCTTCCGCCGTCTCGCCGAGGGCGTGTTCGACCTGGACGACCTGCGCCGGCGGACGAACGAGCTGGCCGACTTCGTCGAGGCCGCCCGGGTCGAGTACCATCTCGGTGCCGTTCCACCGATTGCGGTCGGCTTCTCGAACGGGGCCAATATCGCCGCGGCCCTGCTCCTGCTCCGGCCCGGCACGCTCGGCGGCGCGCTGCTGCTCCGGCCGATGGTGCCGCTCGTTCCCGACCCGCTGCCCGCGCTCGCGGGGGTGCCCGTGCAGATCAACGCGGGTACGGCCGACCCGATCGTGACGCCCGCGCAGAGCGAGGAGCTGGCGCAGCTGCTCCGGCGCGCCGGCGCGGCAGTGACGATCGACTGGATTCGGGGAGGGCACGGTCTGGCGCAGGAGGATCTGGAGGTAGGAGAGCGGTTCCTTCGCGCGGTGTCCGCCTGAGCCGGTGAGGAGGCGCGCGGTTCGGTCTTTCTTCTCTACCGCGGCCCATCGCGCCATCGCATTCGTAGTAAAATGCCGCCTGCGCGCGGCTCTCCGGGCGTCTGGCGCCGCCCTTCTCTCCTCCCGCCGGCCGGCGCCAGCTCGGCCGGCCCGCGTCCTGGGGATCTATGTGATGCTTTCAGCCGCCCTCGAACAGGAGCGCCTGCTCATCGCCGAACGCCTGCTTTCCGAAATCGAACGTCGTCACGGTCTGCCTCACCCGATACAACGCGAGCTCCACTCCGTCATCATGGACCGGTTCCTCTGTGTCTACCTGCCCGAAGCACGGGAAGGTGAGCCGGTGCCCCAAGCCCTCGAATACGCCTTTGCGCCCGCGCTCATCGACGCGCTCGATCTGCTGCGCGACGTGGTGAGCGAATCGCCCGCCGGGTGCGGCGCGGCGCTGTACGTCCACGACCTCGACACCGGCGTGATCGCCGATACCGCGGAGCCTCGCTGACCCTGCTGCCGCCTCGAGCAGCCCAAGGCGAGCGCGTGCCCAAGCCGGCCGCGCTCGCCTTGTCGTTGGTGGTCGCCATCGCGATCGCCGGCCGGCTCAGCGCCCAGTCGGCGGAGCCGGCACTCTCCGATCTCGCCACCCGCCTCGCCGCAATGACGGCCGTGACCGGCTACGAGCAAAGCGTGATGGACTCGCTCGTGGCGCTGCTCCCGGGGGCGGTGCGGGACCGCGCCGGCAACGCCGTCCTCGTGCTCGGCGGCGGCGCGCGGCGCCGGCTCGTCGCCTGTCCGGTGAGCGAGCCGGGCTTCGTCGTGGGCAACGTCCGCGACGATGGCTGGCTCACGCTCCGTCGCGCCCCGGGTCGCGTCCCGCCCGCGGTCGAGCGGCAGCTCGAGGGCCAGCGGGTGGATCTGTTCGGCCGGCGCGGGCTGGTGCGTGGGGTCGTCGCGGTCCGCTCGATCCACCTGACCCGCGGGCGGGGTGTGCCGGCCCGGAGCTTCACGGTGGACAGCGCCTACGTCGACATCGGCGCCGCCACCCGTGCCGACGTGAGCGCGGCGGGCGTGGAGGTGCTGACACCGCTCGCGCTCGCCAAGGACCCGCAGCGGTACGGCCCCGACCTCCTCGCCGCGCCGGTCGCGGCGCGGCGCACCGCCTGTGCGGCGCTGGTGCTGGCGGCCCGGCGCGCGATCGCGGAACAGGGGATGGTGCCGCGCGGTGAGAGCGTCGTGGTCGCCTTCGTCGTGGAGCAGGAGCTGTCGGGCCGCGGGCTCGCGACCGTGGCGCACATGCGCGGCCCCTTCGCCGAGACGCTGCTGGTGGACGGCGGTCCCGGCGAGCCGGGCGGGATCAGCCGGGGTGCCGATAGCCTCGCGCGCCGATGGCCGGCGCTGGGACCGGTGACGCGGTGGGCGCTCGGGGCGCGCTACTTCGGGACGCCGGTCGAGACGACCTCGCTCGCCGGAGCCGAGGGGCTGCTGGCCGAGCTCGGGCGGTGGATCGGAGGCGAGCCATGAGCGGTGGGACCCGGCTCGCGCTCGCCCTGGCGTCGATCGCACAGATGTTCGGTGGCTTCGCCGTCGCCCAGACGCGGTCGGGCCCGGCCCCGGCGTCCGGGCGACTCCAGGCGGTGGAGGAGGTACTCGCGCCGCTGGTCGAGAGCTACGGCGTCTCGGGCATGGAGGCGCCGGTGCGCGAGACCGTTCAGCGCCTGCTGCCCCGGTGGGCCCGGACCGAAACCGATACCGCCGGCAATCTCTGGCTCACACTGGGGCAGGGCGAGCCCACGGTGGTCTTCGTCGCCCACCTCGACGAGATCGGCTTCACCGTCACGGGCATCCGGGAGGATGGCACCCTCGACGCAGTGGCGGCGGGTGGACTCTTCCCCTGGCTCTGGGAAGGCCGGCCTGCGCTGATCCACACCGGCGGACGCTCCATTCCTGCCGTCTTCGCCCCGCCCGACTCGGCGGCGCCGCCGCCGCCGGCGGATGCGGATCCGATGGTACGCGTGGATCCCGGCACCGGCAGCCGCGCGGCCACCGAAGCGCTCGGCATCCGTCCGGGCCATACCGTCACCAGCCCCAAGCGCTACGTGCGGCTGCTGGGCTCCCGGGCGACCGGCAGGTCCTTCGACGATCGCGTGGGCTCGGCGGCGCTGGTGCTCGCCGCCCGCCGGCTCGACCCTGCCCGGCTGGGCCACACCGTGATCTTCGTCTGGAGCGTACGCGAGGAGATCGGCCTCGAGGGCGCGCAGGCCGTGGCGGCGGCGCTCGGTCTCCGTCCGGCACGGGTGCACGCCATCGACACCTTCGTCTCGGCGGACTCCCCGCTCGAGCGCCGCAATTTCGCCGTGGCGCCGCTCGGCCGCGGGCCGGTGGCGCGTGCGCTCGACAACAGCGCCGTGACGCCGCCGGCGTACCTCGATTCGCTCGTCGCCCTGGCGAGGCATCGTCGGCTCCCGCTCCAGGTCGGCACCACCAACGGCGGCAACGACGGCTCCGCCTTCTCCGAGTGGGGCGTGCCGGACGTGCCCATCGGCTGGCCGCTCCGCTACTCCCATTCCCCGGCCGAGGTGATCGATCTCCGCGACGTGGCCGGCCTGGCGGAGATGGTCCGGGCCAGCGCCGAAGGCTGGTGAGCCCGGCGGGCCGGCCGGAAACCTGCTTCCGCCCGCGTCCGTCGTCTCTCTGGGAGCGCACGCCGCCGCCCCACACCCACTCCGGAGACCGCCGTGCCGTTTCGTCCGTCCTGGCTCGCTCTCGGCGCGCTCGCCGCGCTCGCCACGGCACCCGCCGGACGCATCCGGCACGTCCCCGCCGAGTACCGCACGATCCAGGAGGCGATCGACAGCGCCCAGCCGGGTGACACCGTGCTCGTGGCGCCGGGCCGCTACGTCGAGAACATCCGCTTCGGCGGTAAGGGCATCGTGGTGGCCAGCGAATATCTCGTCACCCGGGACCCGAGCCTCATCGCCCGCACCATCATCGACGGCAGCCACCCCAAGCATCCCGACAGCGCGAGCGTTGTCATGATGATCGAGCAGGAGGACACGACCGCCAAGCTCAGCGGCTTCACCCTCACCGGCGGCACCGGAACCGTGTGGATGGACGCGCGGCAGAAGGCGCTCTACCGCGAAGGCGGGGGCGTGCTGTGCGAGCTGGGCTCCCCGGTGATCGAGCACAACATCATCGAGGGCAACGAGGCGGTACGACTGGGGCCGGGGATTCTCAGCGCGGGTGGCGGCGGCATCCGCTGCGGCTACGCCGAGCCGATCATCCGGAACAATGTCATCCGCAACAATCGCGGCGAATACGGCGCCGGGATCGTGCTCTATCACTCCGCGGGAACGGTGCGCAACAACGTCGTGGCCGGCAATGCCGGCGGGGCGGGACACGGCGGGTCCGGGATCTGGGTGGTCGGGGCGCTCAGCTACCGCCTGCAGAACGTCATCGAGCAGAACACCATCGTGGGCAACGTGGCCGCGCTGCCCGACTCGACGCCCACGCAGCTCGGCGGGAAGGGCGGGGGCGTCATCGCCTTCGCCCCGATCCTGTTCCGGAACAACATCGTCTGGGGCAACCGGCAGGGGATCGGCGGGCAGATCGAGCATTCGAAGCGCCGGCCGCCGGACCTTCGCGCCAACCTGGTCGAGGACGGGTCCGAGCCGGGCGCGAAGCTCACCGCGGACCCCAGGTTCGCCGACACGGTGCGGTACTACCTGTCGCCCGGCTCACCCGCGGTGGACGCCGGCGAGCCCGGGTCGCCGCCGGACCCCGCCACGGGCGGCCGGGCCCGCGCTCCCTCGCTCGGCGCTCGCCGGGCGGACCTGGGCGCGTATGGCGGCGCCGGCAGCGCGGCCCTGCTCCCGTAACCTTTCACCAGGACGCACCCAGAGGACCCTCATGAGCTTGCCCTTCGTCACTCCACGCCTGGTCGCCGCGCTGGCGGCGCTGCTGGCTCCGGGCGGCGTGCCGGTCGCGCCCCCTACGATCGTCGAATACGTGATTCCCCGTCCGGGCAACTTTCCCCACGACCCGGCCGTCGGCCCCGACGGCGGTGTCTGGTACACCGACCAGCGCAACAGCTACATCGGCCGCCTCGATCCCGAGACCGGGAAGATCGTGGACTACCCCACGCCGACGCCGGGATCCGGACCCCACGGTCTGATCGTGGGACCGGACGGGCAGGTCTGGTACACCGGGCAGGGCGCCGGCGTCATCGGCCGGCTGGACCCGCGGAACGGCCACATCACCGAGTTCCCCCTGCCCGACAACGCGCGGAATCCGCACACCCCGATCTACCATCGCGGCCGAGTCTGGTTCACCGACGCCAACAACAACACCTACGGCAGCCTCGACCCGGCGACCGGCAAGGCCACTGTGTATACCGCGCCGACGCCGAACTCGGTGCCGTACGGCATCGTCCCGGCGGGGGACGGCTCGATCTGGATCGCCATGCTCGGCACCAACAAGCTGGGTCGCGTCGATCCGGCCACCGGCGCGATGCGCGAGTTCGTGCTGCCCGCGCCGGAGGCTCGGCCCCGGCGGCTTCAGGTCGGCGGCAACGGCACGGTCTGGTACACGGATTACGCCCGCGGCTATCTTGGCGCGCTGGACCCCGCGACGGGCAAGGTGCGGGAATGGCGCTCGCCGTCGCCCAACGCCGGACCGTACGGCATCGCGATCGGCACCGACGGGCGGATCTGGTACTGCGAGTCCCGGAGCGGCCAGATGGTGGCCTTCGACCCCAAGACGGAGAAGATGGAAACCGTTCCGATTCCGACCCCGGGGGCCATCGTCCGCCACATGGAAACCGACAGCACCCGCGGGCGGGTCTGGCTGGCGCTCAGCGGGACGGGGCGGCTGGGGAAGATCGAGCTCGGTGGCCGCTGAGCGGGTCATCAGGACGGAAGGGCGCGTCATCCTGAACGGAGCGAAGGATCCGGCGGGCCGTGCGGGCGAGGCTCGATGCTCGCTCGCATGCCCGCGCCGATGCTTCGCTCCGTTCAGGATGG